>DQOP01000145.1 GCA_015658585.1 Candidatus Poseidoniales archaeon
ATAGGAAAACATGGTGCTGTTCTAAACCAGGTACGCCGGGAAATAGGATGGAATCCGATTGTGATACGTTCCGCCCCAATGGAGTCTAAGACCCTTAAGGAAATCAGATCCTACATGCTTGGCGATAAAGTAGCCGTGGAACGGAAGAAATTTTTGACTAAAGTGGGTAAAAAAGTATTTCGTGATATAATAGAAGGTGAACAATACGTTCGTGTTACAGCTCTGGGTGGTTATCGAGAGGTTGGAAGATCATGTCATTTGTTGATGACTAAAGATAGCAAGGTCCTGATAGATTGTGGTTTTAACCCTGGTAATGATAAGGAACCAAGTCCATTCCTGAGTGCACCTGAAGTTACGCCCCTAGAAGGACTCGATGCTGTAGTCCTGACACATGCGCATCTTGACCATTCTGCACTTCTACCAATGTTGTTTGTGTATGGATACGACGGGCCAATATACTGCACCCCTCCAACAAGGGAACTGGCTTCTCTCCTTCAAATGGACTATATCAAGATCCAGAATGCGGAAGGCAACCGGGTTCCATATAACACTGAACACATCAGGCATGCTATACGAAACACGATTACGATAAATTATGGGGACACTACCGATATTTCTCCTGATTTGAAGCTAACTTTCCATAATTCAGGCCATATTCTTGGCTCTGCGGCCGCACATTTCCACGTTGGAGATGGCTTGTATAATCTAGTATTCTCAGGAGATATAAAGTTCGAGAATACATGGTTGTTCGATCGCGCCGTCAATAATTTTCCTAGATTGGAGGCCCTGATCATGGAATCGACCTATGGAGGCTACAATGACTTTCAACCTGCTAGGGAAGAAGGTACTCGAAAACTCACTGAGATAATCAATCGTACGGTTGAGAAGAAAGGTAAGATTCTGATCCCGGTTTTTGCGGTTGGTCGTTCCCAGGAGGTAATGCTCGTTTTGGAAAAAGCATATTCTGAGGGTAAATTGAAGGATATGCCGGTCTATCTGGACGGAATGATATGGGAAGCCACAGCACTTCATTCAGCCTATCCCGAATATCTGAATAACAATCTTCGCAACAAGATCTACCAGAATCAGGACAATCCATTCCGTTCGGAAATATTCAATAAAGTTAAAAATTCCGAGATGAGGCAAGAAATATGTGGTCGAGAGGAACCGGCCATTGTATTAGCTACTTCAGGTATGGTAAATGGAGGGCCAGTAATGGAATATCTCAGACATTGGGCCCCAGATCCTAATAACACCATGGTTTTTGTTGGTTATCAGGCTGCAGGAACCATGGGTCAACGATTACAACAGGGAGCATCAGAAATTCAGCTCCATGATAGAGATAATGGCGGTATGGTCCGAGTCAAGGTCAATATGAATCTTGAGACCTGTGAGGGTTTTTCAGGACATAGTGATAAGCGTCAATTGATGCGTTATCTTAGAACGATACGTCCACGGCCTAAGGTGGTCATATTGAATCACGGTGATTCACAGAAATGTGAACAGTTTGCAAACGATATCAGGCGTAAAATCAGATTGGATGCTCGGGTCCCTTATAATCTTGAGACAATCAGGTTGATGTAATGGCAGAGGTCGAGGACAAGATATTGGAGGCTCTCAGGGAATTGGAGCGGTGGGAAGGCCGCCGGGCGAAAGTTAGGACCAGATTGGAGAATGATGATGCTGATGAATCTGAATTGGATAGAATCGATGAGCAAATTATTCATTACCAGAAATTACTTCAGGATATGAAGAAGAAATTGTCCTCATTTGATGTTTCCCGAACCATTGCTCGCTCGGGTAATCAATAATTAATATAGATATAGCTAATATCAGATTACGGGTGAGGTGGCAGAGCCCGGCTATGCACGCGACTGCAGATCGCGACCACGGGAGTTCGAATCTCCCCCTCACCACCATTACATTCTGTCAGGGGCTTTAATCCCTAATATGGCCAAACCCTGTCTCAATATCTTTTGGGAACAATGTACCAGATTTATTCTAAAACTTTCGTTTTCATCCGCAATGACTGGGCAGTCCCTGTAAAATTGGTTAAAGTCTGAAGCTAGAGTGTGTACATAGTTTGGTATATTGTGAATTGTAAGATTCGAGGCTGTTTTCTCTACATTTCTGGGCCATTTTGCCAACGTTCTCAATAATTTTATCTCTGAATTCTCAAGAGTACAATTAAGTTTAGGTTTTGGCATGTCGTTGCCGTATTTTTTGAGTATGGAGGAGGTTCTAGCGTGTGAATACATTACAAAGGGTGCCGAATCTCCCTGTAAATTCAAAGCCTCCTCAACATTGAAGGTGAATACTTTTTCGGCTTGTATCTTCAGGATGTTGTACCTAAGCGCCCCAATCCCAATTTCCTCAGCCAATTCCTCTTTTTGGTTTTCCTTGATATCTGCTTTCCATCTTCCCCCCTGCGATGTATCTTCACCTAGTTTCTGTTTGGCTAATTCAACTATCTGCTCCATTATATCATCCAGATAGACTACCCTCCCCGCTCTGGTTGACATTTTACCACCTGGAAGGTTGACAAAAGAATAGAATAAGTTTCTTGGCTCTTTAGATTTTAATTCTCTAAGTGCAATTCCCAACAATCTTCCCTGTAGTTTGTGATCCTCACCTAGTATGTTCAGTGCGGTGTCACACCTGTTAAACTTGTTCAGATGATAAGCGATATCTCTTGTTGTGTAAAGGCTGAGTCCATTTTTCCGTGTAAAAAAGAATTTCTGATTTCTTCCCGCTATCCCTTCCGCCTCCAGATTCAGGTAATAGGCTCCACTTTCTTCGTCACACAGTTTACTCTGCTTGAGATTCTCAATAACCTTATCGACAACACCCGTTGCTATCAAATCGGATTCGTGGAAATAGGAATCAGCTTCGACTTTTAATCTCTGTAATGACAGTTTCATCCCTTCCAACATCTGCTCTGCCGCTTCTCTAACTTTCAGGAGTGTCTTTTTGTCTCCTTTCTCGATAAGTTCCATATCTTTGTAAATTATCTTTCGAATTTCATCATTGTCTTTTAGTTCTTCAGAAGCCAGACGGTAGCAATTTACCAGACGGTGATCTTTCTTATCTTCTTTCCCAGGTTTGTAATTATCAATCCCATAGGCCAGCGTTGCAGCCTGCCGACCAGTATCATTCACATAATATTCAGTTTTGACGTCATAACCTGAATAGGACAATAGGCGGGCTATACTGTCCCCAATAATGGGATTTCTAGCTCTACCCATATGAAAGGGGCCCGTTGCGTTTGCAGAGGTATGTTCGATTAGAATCTTTTCTTTCTTACCCTTTCCCTTCCCGTAGCCTTCATTGCTTATCTCATCTACAAGATTACTAGCAAAATCATCCCATTTTAAATTGATAT
>DQOP01000004.1 GCA_015658585.1 Candidatus Poseidoniales archaeon
ATGCGTCTCGAAGAGGTTTCCGGAACTGATGAAGCATTGCGTCTGGATGGAACTAACTGGGTAAGATTTGGTAATGATGATATTAGTATACGCAAAAATCCCTCTGATAATTTGGCGATACGAAATTTACTACCGGGTGGAGATATTATCTTCAGAGTGGAAGATACAGTGAATGAAATTTTACGATTAAATGGTGATGAAAACGGTGCGCATTCGGTGGAAATTGAGGCAACTACTGTAGATATCGATGCAGTAACCACGGATGTAAGCGGTAACCTGACCTTAGCGGATACACTGATTTTTGGTGCTGACGATCAAACTGCCAGAATTGGGCTTGTTGACCGTGATCTTACCATGACAAATGAAGATTTCAATCAGGACATAGTGTTTGTTGCAGATAAGGGCGGTGTTCCAACTGAGCTTTTACGGTTATTAGGTGAAACTTCAACCACCAGAGTCCGCAAGAATCTTGAGATCAATAATACGGATAATGATGAATATGGTTTGAAATTGAACCTAAAGAAACTAAGACCCGCTGAGGGTACACCTCTCAATAATGATGAATTAGCAGTAATTAATGTGACTGGGAAAAATGACCTTAACGAAGAAGTATCCTATGCCAAGATACGTATGACCAGTAAACTGGTAACCAATGGGTCAGAAGTTGGTACGATTGAATTCTATACGCGTACCAACGGAAATGAGCCCTACAAAATCATGGATATGAACACAACTGTTGACAGCACGATTACAGTTACGGGAAATATGGATGTTAAAGGTGCAATCTCAGCAGATGAATGGATTTTTAGAAATGCGATTTATCCTGAAGTAGCGGGAGAAGCAACTATCGGTACAGTGACGAATGAATGGGGTGACTTATATCTTTTTGATGATAAAGTTATGCATTTTGGCTCAGATCAAGATGTAAACCTAAGCCACATCCAAGATACTGGACTACGACTGGATAAACAACTCCAATTCAATAGTGAAAATTCATATATCTATGGATCAGGAACGAGTCCGGACGAGATCTTATACCTCGTGGCACCAACCCTAACTATAGAACACTCTGATGCACTCAATGATGTTTATGTAACTATTGAAGGAGACTTAAATGTTGACGGATACATAGATGGTCTGCATGTGCTAGCAGATTCATTGACTATTGGAAATGATGGTAATGAATTCACCATTTCTGAGAATACCGATGAGATACTGATAACGAATAAGCAGTCCAATAAAGATATGGTATTTAGAGTCAATATGGGTGGTACGGAGAATACAGAAGTAATGCGCATCGTTGGCGCAGATGCATCCTTGCGCATGGAAGGGGACCAGAAGGTCGAATTCAATAATGCTAATGCATATATCCATAGCAGCGCTACAGACCAATTGGATCTGGCTGGTAATGAAATAGTGCTAAAAACTCAATCGGGTGCTGTAACTACGGTTAAAGTTGAAGGAACCTTAAAGGCGACATCTGGCCTAACACTATACGAAGGTGCCGTTGACGAATTCAGGATCTATGAATCTGCTACCGAAGACGATTATATTATTAAGAATGAAAACGTAGCAAAAGATGTTCTTTTTGTTGTGGATAAAGCGCAAGATGATCCGGATATAGAGGTTATGCGTGTCGTAGGGGCGGATGGTTCCTTACGGATGACCAGTGAAAATCCTATCCAATTTTTAGATGCAGATCACTACATCAAAGTTGATGCTACGGATCCGGATAATAAGTCCCTGAACATAGTAGCTCAAGGGTTGAATAGTATCCTCAAAATTGGAAAGACTGAGTTAGTTGCAACAGCTGCAAATACTACTGATAGTATTGCTGTGATAGGTAATAAAGTTCAGGTATTCACCGAAAATTTTGGTGTGAAAGCGGAAAATCGATTTATTGTGGAGACGGATGAAATAACGATGATTCCTGTTACCACCGATGAAGCACCTATGGTAAAATTGTTGAGTTCTAATACAACTGTAGGCCCTACTGAAAGTTTGCCAGCAGAATTAGTATTTGAACGGAATTCAGGTGCTGGGTTTCCCTTTGAAATATTAGGCAAGATCGTTGGCAAGGGCCAACCAGATCCCGCTGGAGAAACACCACAGGAATTTGCCAGTATTCTGTTTAAAAGTCCTCATGTAGTGGATGATGTTGATGGTTTGCAAGGTGCAATTTATTTTAAGACTTTAAATAGCGGATTGGATATAAATGGAGACCCAATTATTAATTTAATGGATATTAATGGTACAAAGAAGAAACAGGTTACCATTACAGGTGACTTGAAGGTTGGTGGAGCTATTTCCATGAACGGAGCTGCATTTACAGCGCCAATTACTTCTGATACACGAGGTACCCAGACAATTGGTATCCAGGGTGTAGGCGAATGGAAGGCCTTGCATCTCTGGGATGATGGGGGTACGGCCAGAATAACTTTCGGCAGTGGTACTGATGATGTACCTGTTGCTGGAGATATTCAATTAAAGCATGATCCTCTAACCAGTAGTTTAACATTAGAGGGGATTGGTGCAGATGATTCTCATCGATTACAATTCCGTGATAATACTACTTATATCTACAGTTCTGCATCGAGTGTCCTAGACCTCGTTGCGCCGACATTAAATATTAATAGTGAAACTGCTTTTACCAATGTAGGAACAGCCACAAGTACTACAACGGGTGCATTAAAGGTGACTGGCGGTATCTCGACGCAAGAGAATCTTTATGTTGGTGGAACTGCAACAGTCAATGGTGTATTTACGGTGGGAACAGATGGTGATGAATTTTCCATCACTGAAAGTTTGGATAATGTAACTATAGATAATTCTGCATCCGATA
>DQOP01000085.1 GCA_015658585.1 Candidatus Poseidoniales archaeon
AGCAGTTTCGCAGTACGCCAAATTTGTAGAAATGTGATCTCAGAAAGAAAAATAGCTATCAAGATTGGACAAAAAATACCAATCGAGAATAAAATCGATCTAGATAATCCTGACGTAAAGATACTTGTCTACACCAGTTCAAAAATAATAATCTCTATTCTTGAAGAAAATTCAACGACATCCTACAAAAGTTGTCTGGAACATCATGTGAGGTACAGACCTTATTTTTCTCCCATAAGTATTCACCCCAGAATAGCAAGGTCGATGGTGAACCTTGCTAACTGTTCGCCAAATGATACTGTCCTTGATCCATTTTGTGGCACTGGGGGGATCCTAATCGAAGTTGCGGATATGGGAATGAAAGCAAAAGGTATTGATCTCCTGGAAAAGATGGTTGTGAATTCAAGGGGAAACCTCGAATATTTTGGATTAAAAGGGAAAATTAAGAAAGGAGATGTAGAAGAATCAAAGAATCAAGGCTTTGAAGCGATTGTTACGGACCCACCATATGGAATCGCAAGTAGCACGGGAGGTGAGAAGGTCAGTGAACTTTTGCAGAGAGCCATGAATGTTTTCTCGGAAGCGATGGAACAAGGAAAAAGAATTGTAATGGCTATTTCCAATCCGGAATTTATACAAACCTCTAATTTCAAGAAAATCTACCAATTCGAATGGTATATACACAAATCACTTACAAGAAATATACTGGTTTTGGAAAAAATTTAGTATTTTACGTCAATATCCACTTCGTATCCCATAGTTCCTTCTTCACCCTCAATTATGAATACATATTGTCCCACGGATTGAACATCGTCACTACTAAATGACCAGGAACCATCACCTTCTTCTTGTCCATCCTCTCTTCTCAATTCGCTACCATCTGCATCATTAAGAACCAGAGTAACAGAAGATGGAAATGCGGCCCCTGTGATTCTCTGGTCGTCCAGTGAATAGGTTATCAGCACACTTACTGCTGTAGCCTTAACCGGAAATTCTATTTCATCAGATTCACCATCATCTACAGATCCATTAGCTTCTCCATGATAATCCTCTACCACATTTACTGTGGTCTCAGCTTCATCAGACAAACCAGTTGAATCAGTAACCAAGAGATTGATATAAAAATCACCTCCATCAGGATAAGTCCGTTCGATTGTCTCACCACTGTATTGTTCACTATCTCCCTCAAAGATCCACGTGAAAGTAAGTGTGTCTCCATCCGAATCTGTAGAATCAGAAGCAGAGAAAAGAATAGTTTCATTAGCTTGTATCTTCGGATTGGAGGGGTTTATCCTTGCAATGGGAGGACTACTGGACATTGGATTGTCATCAGTATCATCTTCATCTGCATCATCTTCAAGAACAATGAAATAATAGCCATAACCTCCAGAAGCACCCATAACGAGGAAAAGAATTAGTAATAGGAGTGTGACCTTTTTCATTTCTGTTTCCAATTCGGTTATGCCGTATTAATAGTTACCCATGCTTTCAATCTTTGATTGTTTCAAGAAAAGCATATAAATAGGCCGCCTGAATGGCGCCAACTCTGGTATTTTATTCCTAAGAGGTACATGTGTCAGCCGACTCAGATTTCAAGTACATAATCCGTATAGCAAACTCCGATGTCTCGGGTGAAGAGCGACTAGCAAATGCCTTAACTTCAATTAGGGGAATCGGACCCCGAATTAGCAATGCCATAGTCCAGAAATTAAAACTCGATCCCAATAAACTGGCTGGAAAACTAGACGATAAGAATGTAGCGGATATTGAAAATGCGATAATGAATCTGAATGATTATGTTCCTGACTGGTTGCTTAACAGGCAGAAAGACTACGACACAGGGGATGATCTACATCCAGTTAGTGTTGAACTGAAAATGATACATGATGAAGATCTAAATCGAATGAAGAAGGTCAAATCCTACAAAGGCATAAGGCATGCGTCTGGTCACAAGGTTAGAGGGCAGAGGACCTACTCCAATGGAAGGAAGGGACTAGCCTTGGGTGTCAGCCGTAAGAAAGGGGCTCAAACATAGTCATGGGAGATCCCAAGTTTCCCAGTAAACACTATGACACACCATCTCATCCTTGGCAGAAGGTTAGAATAGAAGAGGAGAGCGGATTAATTCATCAGTATGGACTTAAGAACAAAAGGGAGATTTGGAGAGCTAATACAAAGGTCAGAGAAATGCGGAGGCAAGCTAGGAGACTAACAGCTAACTCCAGTGATGACCAAGCCCAAAAAGAAAAGAACCTCCTTTTAGCCAAACTCAACCGCCTTGGGATGTTAGAGCAAAATTCAGGTCTTGAAGACGTCCTTATAATGACGCCCGAAAATGTTCTGGATCGCAGGCTACAAACTCAAGTTTATCTTCAAGGATTATCATCCACAGTCAAGCAGGCAAGACAACTAATAGTTCATGGCCATATATCAATCGATGGAGCAGTAGTCCGGGTTCCAGGAATATTGGTTACTAAATTACAAGAAAAGAATATATCTTATTCACCAACCTCGGCTCTGAATAGTGATCTTCACCCAGTAAGACCTAGAATTCAGGAAAAATATGATGATGAAATGGAAGAGTCTGTAGAAGAGGAAAAGGCGGATGTGAAAGGGATTGAAGAAAAGGCTGAAGATGCTAAGACTGAAAATAAAGCTGAATCCAAAGTGGTTGAAGAAAAGACTGTAAAGGATGCTAAGACTGAAGATAAAACTAAATCCGAACAGGTTGAAGAAACCAAAGTGGAGAAGAAATAATGAAAAAGTGGGCTATAGCACACATTTTTGCCTCACACAATAATGTTATCATCACGGTTACTGATTCAACCGGGGCTGAGACTATAGCCAAATGTTCTGGAGGGATGGTTGTAAGGGCCCAGAGAGAAGAATCACGACCACATGCAGCCATGTTAGCGGCCAAACAAGTGGCAGATGCTTTGAAGGAAAAGGGTATTGAAAACGTCCATGTAAAACTTAGAGGTGCTGGAGGGAAGAGAGGAGGTACACCAGGTCCCGGAGCACAGGCTGCGATCAGAGCTTTAGCAAGGGCTGGAATACTCATAACCAGAATTGATGACGTTACACCCATACCTCATGATGGTGGAAAACCCAAAGGTGGAAGAAGAGGGAGGAGAGTATAATGAAGGTAAACGTCAGGAAGATGGAAGACTATTACGCCCAGGTTGAGTTCAAGGACGTCAATTATTCGTTTGTGAATTCAGTAAGGAGGTCTTTAGTTTCAATGGTACCTTGTCTAGCTATACATGAAGTTGATTTTCACATGGGATCTTTGGGAGCCTATGTAGATGAAGAAAGTGGAGAAGAACGTGAATACGAATCAATCAGTGCGATGTTCAATGAGATTATATCCCATAGAATTGGAATGCTTCCCATACCTACTGACGAAAGGACAATCGAAGCCTTTGGCAATTCCATAGATGATGACTCCAAACAGCCAGATATCATGTATTCACTCCATAAACAGGGGCCTTGCACTGTTTATTCTGGTGATCTGGAACCTGTTAGTGGTGATAACTCACTAGCAATAGCTGAGGCAAATGTTCCAATCGTAAAATTAGGGGAAGGACAGGCAATTCTAGTCTATGCCAAGGCTAAAATGGGAAACGCTAGAAAACACGCAAAATGGCAGTGTGTGGTGGCTCCGAGATTCTATCAGGCGCCAACTTTGACTGTAGCTTCTGGAAAGGGCTCAAAAGCAGTTCTGGATGCTGTTGGCAAAAGTAAGTTTAAGAAAAAGGGAAAGGGATACGTCATAGAGGACCCCATAAAGGCTCACGAAGCCCTCAAGGTATTGGAAAAGTTGTGGAATGATGAAGACGCTCAATCGGCTATGAAAGTATCCACAAAGAAAGATCACTTTGTTTTTGAATTTGAAACTAATGGCGCAATGAAAGCCAAATTGGCTCTAGAACAAGCCCTTAAGGCGCTAGACAAGCATTGTAACGAGTTCATGTCTGGTATTGACGCTGCCGCATAAAGCGGGGGTCGCATAGCCTGGCCAATTGCGCTAGGTTGAGGGCCTAGTCCTTAGTGGTACGTGGGTTCAAATCCCACCCCCCGCACCACCTATTCCAATTTTATATCAATACCAGAGGATTTAACTAACTCAAAACCACCATTAGGTAGCAACTTCTCAATTTCAGAAATATCTCTCTCAAAAATATTTGACAAA
>DQOP01000148.1 GCA_015658585.1 Candidatus Poseidoniales archaeon
CAATAACAAGGATAAAAGCAGTAATGTCCCAATCCACAAAGCCATTCTTCGACGTAAACCTTCATCCGAATCATCGACTCCATCCCTATCCAGACGTCTTGTGATCACGTGGAGAACAACAAATGGAATAATGAAAACTATGATAAGAGAGAACAGATTCCTAAATGGGTCGCAAGATGAACCGAAAAAACAGAAGTCTACAATGATTCTAGGAAACATAATCGTACGATTACTAATAAATATCCAGTCCCAAAGAACCCACATTTCATTGAATCTCGGTAGTATATCTCCCAGAATCATCAGCCAAAAGAATAACTGGACCACCAGAGGCATGTTACGGAAGAATTCGACGTACGCTTCTGCCAGTTTAGAAAGTAAAAGATTGTTTGACAGGCGGGCCACTCCAACAAAGGTACCGATAATTGTACAAAATAGAATGCTTATCAGAACCACACGGACCGCATTGGATATGCCCACAGCATAGAACTTCCATCTGGAGTCCTCCAATTCTGTTTCCCATGGCCAGTCATTGGACAACTGAAAACCTGTATTCTCATCCATGTACTCCAAACTAAAATACCATGATTTGTCAGTCTGATTGAGATAAACCAATTGCAAAGCAAAGTACAAAACAAAAGGCGTTAAGGCCACTACTGAAAGATACTGTGCGTTCCTGTCGGATACTTTGGGATTGAAGCTTCCACTCTTTAGATAGTAAATACCACCAAAGACTAATAATGAAAATAAAATGGGCAGCCAAAAACTTAGAATGTCAATGGCTGGATCTGTCAGGGCAATGATCCAATCATAGAATTGTGGAACTCCATTTGCTCCATCCTGAAGTAAAAGTAATGCTTGTCCAAGAAAATTTACGCATAAACGGTAATACAAATAAATACAAATTACGAGGAGCCAATTGTTGAATAAGAAATCCCTAATATCAAATAACGGTTTGTCAGGTTGCTTCCTAACCTCAGTCACATAATCTCGAAAACGAACGATGTACGACATCAAATATCAAACTCATAATGACCACCCCGAAGGGGGATTTAACACGGGAGGGCCCCCCCAGGATGAACCCGGGGGGACTTACGTCCTCATCTAACTTACTAATAGTATGCTAGTGAGAAAATTTACCTCATTGGAGGGGAGTACTGAAGTCCACCTTCCCAATAAGGTGCGTTTTGACTTCCTGCACGATCAATCAGACAGTCGCCTGAATCATCGAAGGTACAGAATGATTCCGTGTACGCTTCTTCGTAGTTACCTACAGCGGCCAGGACACTCTGCATCCAGGTTGCTGCAAGCGGGTTTGCCTCAGTACCAAGACCTAGATTGTTGTTCAACAATCGGTCATTTGCTGGTATTGTCATATCCGCGCTATCGTAGTTTGCGCTGGTTATACCAAGTTCCTCTGCAGTCAACATGCCATACCATACCCAGGTTACTACATCGTTCCAGTCATCATCGTTATCACGAGTGGCTGCAGCGAGGGGTTCCTTGGATAGGAGTTCAGGCATGATTGCCGAGTTTGGAACTGCGGCTGTGTCCAGACCGAATTTCTGGGCAACCATAGCTGACATGTCTCCGGTCCATGCGTCGCATGATCCATCCTCGAACTGTGATTTAGCTGTAGCGGCATCATCGGAATTTACTGCGGTGTACTCCATGTTATTAACTGCGAAGTAGTCTGCAATGTTTCCTTCAGTCGTGGTACCGATTCCGACACATATCTTTGCTCCGTCCAACTCTAGTGCGGACGTAGGTGCGCCAGTGCCATTTTCATCAGTATAGGCATCCAGATTAACCAAGATTCCCTGACCGTCATAGAAATTGATTCCTGCGAAGTCAGCGTTCAGATCTGCATCACGGCTGGTTGTCCAGGTCGTGGTTCTGATCAGAACATCGATTTCCTCAGAAGCCAAAAGTTCAAAGCGGTTTGATCCAGTTGCCAGAACATATTCAATGTCCGTAGCTGGGTCCAGACCAAGTGCAGCTGCAACGGCTTTACAGTATTCGATATCAAGACCAGTGTATGTTCCATCTGCTTCCAGATATCCCATACCATACTGTGAGTCCTTTACACCACATTTCAGAGAACCTCGTGCTATGACTGTGTCAAGCGTGCTTTCGGTTTCTCCTCCTACGGGGTCAACTGTGTCATCAATGTCATCAGTATCATCTCCGTCGTCGCTAACGCAGCCCGCAAAGGCAACACTAGCCATCATAAGCATTACTATTAGTGCGTAGATTTGCTTCATATACGTCCAATGACGAAAGGACGATATATAATACTAACTCTTTCTCAGGAGGATACTGTATACGACATTCAGCATATCTAAATCATGCGATTGACGAAGTCCTTGATCCGGTCACTTATCTCGTCCCTTGCCTTTATATATTCATCGTCAGATACTGGATCTGCGATTGGCCAGTGCTCTCTTACGCACTTCTCAGGCCAATCCATCGTAACACAGATTTCATTTGCTGAACCACAAAGTGTGATTGCATAGTCTACTTCCTTCCAAGGCACGTCATTCAGATATTTGGAGATCTGATCCGATATATCCAAGCCAATTTCCAGCATAGCTTTGACAGCCCTGGAACCAAGCCCTTCGGGATTAGTACCGGCACTTTGAACCGTAAGCCCAGGTTTCATGCTTTTGAGCCATCCTTCGGCCATCTGGGAACGGGCCGCATTACCAGTGCAGACAAACAGTACTGATACCACGTAATACGAACAGCATCGTCTATAAAATATTGGAACTGGTACGTCCATTGTACTTTGTTCCACCTTACCTTTTTTTGTGG
>DQOP01000031.1 GCA_015658585.1 Candidatus Poseidoniales archaeon
CTGATCTATCCGCACCATGAATCCGAGATCATCCTTGCTGAGAAGATAGGATTGGGAAATTATTGTGATTTCTGGATGCATAATGGACTGATGGAGGATTCTGAAGGCAAATTATCAAAATCAAGGGGGGAAAGAATCACTCTGGAGGAAGTCTTCACGGATTGCCCACCACCAGCCCTCAGGTTCTACTTGTTGGGTTTTCATTATCGTGATTTTACCCCCTATTCACCAGAGGGATTACTTGAAGCGTGTCAGGAAGGTGAAAGATTGGGCGTCAATGCTGTGGATTGCATGGTTGTGGAACCGACAGATCCAAGAGAGGATGAGGAAACTGCACCCCTGGTCACCAAATTCGAGGATGCCTTGAGTGATGATCTTGATACGCCAAGGACTCTTGATGTTCTGAGGGAACTGGACGTGATCGCTGGAAACAGGTTGAAGAATAATGGCGTCATCGGCCCAATTTCAGGGATGTACAGCATATTCCAGTGTGTTCTTGGTGTGTTTTCTTAGATTTCGGAATTCATGTAAACCGGTTTAGTTTTATGAATCTTTGAGACTAAAAAGTGCTATTGAGAAATAATAAGGTGTTAAAAAAAGGGACAAGGTTCTAAAAGAAACGCTTTAAAAGACTACTATAGATTGAGGGGTATGCCTTTAGAACAAGAAGACCCCGAGCCCGCATACAAGCGCAAAGCATATCGCAGTGGTATCTTAACGCAGGCGTGGCAGAAGACCAAGGAAGCACTTGGCCGTCCTAAGTTCGAAGCGCCTAATGATCCACATTTTGCTTGCCCATATGATTCAGAACACTGGGTAGATTACGATGAAGAGAGCGGTCACTGGTTTTGTTTGGACCACGCTTCAGAATGGACTGGTCCACGTTGGTATTACCGGCTTGATCGACTTTGGAGAGATTTTAATCTTGAGGAGAAGGCGGAATATGTCGAAGGAATCCCTAAACCCCTTAGACATAATCAAAAGATTACAGATGGAGACTTGTTGTCTTACTTCAAGAGGTTAGATGGAGATTATGTGAAAGTATCCGTTCTGAAGGATATCTTTGGTCCTACACCAGAGAGGCTTGATGGTCTGATCAAAGTAAATGAGACTGACACTTCAACAACTGTGATCAGTTCTTCATATCTGCGGAGGCTAAAGAGGATCACAGGAAAGAAATGGGGGCAAGAGAGAGCAGTTGGTGAGAACGGCGAAATGCTCGTCCGGTTCTACAGTGTTGGCTCTCCTGTTTCTGATGACGAGACACAAGATATGGTGGAAGAACCTAGTCGCTGAATTCTTCAAGAATCGAATCAGTAACGTCAGAAGCCGGTAGGTCTTTCTCCATCAGCCAGCCGTACCATTCAATCGAGATTTTAGCGCCCCTTTCAGTTTTCTTGACCTTGAGAATTCTATCCGTGGCAATAATTTTTCCATCCAGTAAAATTCCATTCTTTCCGAAGGCAAAAGGACGTGGATATCCAAGGTAGACCAGACTCAGAACAAAAAGTGTCGTTGAAAGATAGATATCAACTTGTTGAACGATATCCAGACAGATAATGAAGACCATTGTGCTTGGAATCAGGAGGGCATTGATTCCCTTGCGTTCCATCTCCGTCCAGAAATCAAGTTTGGCAACTTTACTTCCTTCTTCTGGTCTTCTGAAAAGTATGCCAACATCGTACAATAACACAACCAGCAGCACTATCTTGCCATAGAAGAGCAAATCAATCATTCCTTACCTCGGACACCAGTCTCCAGACATCTTCGAAGATCTCCTCAGGTGTTCCTGTAGCATCGACAATTCTGACCAAAGGGTCATTCTCGAGATCAAGATAAGCCTCCCTGACCTTTTCCAGATGCTCATCCTTCTCGAATTCATCCGCATCACTATGTCCTTTTACTCTTTCCAGGGCAACAGATACCGGCAGGTCAAAGATCAGGACGACATCTGGTCTTGGAGCAAATACGTGCTTTTCGCGGATATCTTCGACATCTATCCCTCCCGCTACCTGATAGGCCATTGATGAATAGTAATAGCGGTCCATCAGGATCATAGTCCCATCATCCAGAGCGGGCTGTATTTTCTCCTCTACATGCTGTTTTCTGTCCAGAACAAAAAGCTCCAATATTTCCTCGTTGAACGCTTTCCTCTTTCCATGCAGCACATCCCATAATTTCTGGCCATGTGGCCTTTTCGTTGGCTCTTTCAGGATTATGACCTTTTCGCCTTCTCCCTCCAGTTTTTCCAGTAATAGTTTGGACTGTGTTGATTTCCCACAACCATCGATTCCTTCAAGGTTTACAAGCACTCCAATCATAGCGGAAGGGTCTTAATTAGAGGATTTGTTATCTAAACGCCATCCTTTGATCTTTCTTTTATCAGTTCAGGATTCATATTAGGTCTGCAATACCAGGTCAGATACTTCTCGTCACCTTCTTGGAACCGATCTATGAAGAAGTTACCACGGCCGTATTTCTTCTCACCAACCCTCTGGATTGCCTTTTTCATTGTTCTACCGACTTTCAGATCTCTGGTGACATCCTTGTCCTTCCAGACGATAATGGGCATCATCTGCCGGTTGTCGAGGATAATGTATTCTTCGGTCTCATCATATACCTCTGCATTTTCAGGGATATTTTCCAGTTCCATAGAGGCCCACCTCGTGTACCTTTTTTAGTTTACCATTAAAGCTAACACCTATCGTCAGAACGGGCTTTATGTTTCTCATATTACTATACACGACCACTGATTACCCTAATAGCTACGTTGATATTAACGTAATTTTACCTGCTATTCGACTCAACACGGCCCTATCTTGTAGGTGGTCCGTCAAAAATGGTGTAGGGTTTTTTTAATATAGCTAGGTTGGGAGATTATGGGTAAAGTAACTATTGATAAGAATGAAGAAGTTGATTTTATTGTAGATAGCTGTTATGAATGCTCTAAAGATGAGATAATTCAGATATTAGATTCATTCTGTCAAGCTGATGAGCATGGCATAGTCAATGGGATTGATTATGGGAACCCAGCAAACCATAGCAAACGTATCGCTGAAGAAACAAACATCCCTCAGGATTTAGTCGCACTCGTATTTGAGTATCAATTTGAATTCCTGAAAGAACAAGGCCTTTCTTTAGACTGAGGGGTCCGGAAAAATGGTGTAGGGTTTTATTAATGTAGCATGGTTGATGTTACAGAGAAATAAAGATGCATAAGCAGCACGCACCAAATCTGGACGGGGTTAATCTGAATGACCCTTATCACCAGTGCCTATCTATCTGCGGTTATGAGTGCACACGCACAGAGTTCAAGAAGATGTTACAACCTCATAATGATAGATTTGTTACTTGTCAACGGTGTCTGGAAGGATTGAAGAAGATTGGAAAGACTGAGGGACCCCCCTAAAATGGTGTAGGGTTTTTTTAATGTAGTTAGGTTGGGAGATTATGGTAACAATAAAATGGGAAGAGATAAAAGACAGTCA
>DQOP01000029.1 GCA_015658585.1 Candidatus Poseidoniales archaeon
TCTTTGGATCCTTGATTGTGATCCTACTAGCGTTATGGAAGGGCGTTCCGGGAACGGAGATACCAGTTGGACTGGATGCGGTACCCTATCTTGCCGTGAATCTGGCATGGATAACTCTGGTAGCCGCGCCCACTTTTGTTCTTTCCAAGAAATATGGATGGTTCATATTCGGATGGATGCTGCCTATACTTGGTCTGGCTGCAATAGGTGCGGTAACAGGGTCCCATCTGCTGATAGCTTATCGACATGCGCCCTACCTGATGGCCCCCTTGGCATTTATGGCTGGGATTGGATTCCAGTATCTGATTAAGGGATTCGAACCTGGAAGAAGACCTGCGATTGCCTATGGCTTCACGCTGCTGTTTCTAGGCTGTGCTATTGGAGCCTATCCACCACCATCAGTCATGGGTGGTTTCCAGGAAGGAACAAATGACAAGGAATTTGATGCTATTTTATGGACTCAGTTTACCGAAGATGATTCTCTGGTGGTAAGCGATCATCGGCTGAGCAGTCTGACCTTTGGACTCACTGAGACCAATGCCAGTTGGGAGAATGGGGCAGAAGTGATAACGGGGGATGCTGAACAAGCCATTGAGGCAGGCAAGGCCCTATCCACACCGCAGGCTGGAACTAAGCAAGTCTCGTATGTAATCCTCTCGGAGGAGATGCTGAAGGGTGTTGCTCTTCTACAGTGGGACCCTGCAGAGGAATTGACAGGAGAGGCAAAGACCAAATTCACAGATAATGATCAATTCCCAATCTGGTTTGATAATGGCGATACTTCTATAATGAGAATGAATTCTAATTAATTATGCATGCTAAAGAAGCTAAAAAGAAAGCAAGGAAAATCTCTGATTGGATAATCGAGATACGAAGAGAACTGCATCGGCATCCTGAGCTGATGTACGAAGAGTTCAAGACCAGTGAACTTGTCAGGAGGGAATTGGACAAACTCGGTATTCCTTATGAATCACCCATTGCCAAGACCGGAGTTCTGGGAACCATCGGTAGCGGAAATGGACCATGTGTTGCCCTGAGGGCTGACATGGATGCTTTACCTATTCATGAAGAGACAGATGTCCCATTCAAGAGCGAGATAGATGGCAAGATGCATGCTTGTGGACATGATTGTCACACCTCAATGCTGCTGGGAGCCGCGAAGATCCTGAAAGAGAACGAGAAAGATGTCAACGGCACTATCAAATTGTTGTTCCAGCCAGCCGAGGAAGGAGGTGCTGGTGGAAAACTGATGCGTGAGGAAGGCGTCCTGGACTCACCGGAGGTCGAACGTATCTTCGGCCTGCACGTCTGGCCCCTATTGCCAACTGGTACCATCGGTTCCCGGGAAGGTGTTTTCCTGGCCGCAACTTCTTTCCTTGAAATGACCGTAGAGGGGGAAGGTGGTCATGCCGCAATGCCACATCTGACTAGGGATCCAGTAGTTGCATCGGCTCAGATAATAACGAATCTCCAAACCATCATATCACGAGAACTGGATCCCCTGGATTCAGGAGTGGTAAGCATAAGTACGATACATGGTGGACAAGTATCCAATGTTATACCTCCAGAGGTGAAACTCATGGGTACCATAAGATCCCTGACGACAGAAGGACTGAAAATCCTACAAAACCGTGTAAAAACAGTAGCCGAGACCATCGCTCAGGCCCATTCCTGCAAAGCTATAGTCAGTTACCCTGGAAACGATTATCCGCCCACGGTGAATGATAGTGAAATGTGGAATTTTGCAAAGGGTGTTGGAAGCGAGATGTTAGGAGAATCAAATACAGTGGACCTAGAACCAGTTATGGGGGGTGAGGATTTTGCATACTATACGGAAAAAGTGAAAGGCTGTTTTGTTGCCTTGGGTATGCGCAATGAGAAAATAGATGCCATCTACAATGTGCATCATCCATTGTTCAAAATGGATGAAGAGGCTCTGCATATAGGAACAGCATTACATACGGCCTTTGCTCTGCAAAGTCTGGAGGAACTGGGAGCTTGACAAGAAGAAAGTAAAGATGACGAGAAATTATCCTTCTTGGCTCTGCCCACAATTATTGCAACCATTATCCTGGTAACTCGTTTCAGAATACTATTCAACCGTGACAGACTTCGCTAAATTACGTGGTTTATCTATTTCAGTTCCTAATTCATGCGCTATATAGTAGGAAAGAAGCTGCAAGAATACTGCAACTGGGAAAGGAGATAATACAGGGTCAATATCTGGCAATTCGAAAAAATGATCGGATATTTTAGGAACTAGTTGATCGCCTTTTTGAGCAACCGTTATCACTGGCGCCTTTCGAGCTGATATCTCCTCGATATTTGATATCAATTTAGAATAGGTGTGATCCTGAACGGCTATTGCCACAACGGGTGTATCCTTACTCAATAGTGCCAAGGGACCATGCTTCAGTTCTCCCGCTGGGTAACCCTCGGCATGGATGTAGGATATCTCCTTAAGTTTCAGAGCGCCTTCAAGGGCTAAAGGATAATTTATATTCCTACCAATAAAGAATACTGATTTCGCTTTTACGAAATGAGGTACCAAATCTCTTATGGATTCACAATTATTCAGAACTTGTGATACTTTACTAGGGATCTTTCGAATTTCAGATTCCCACAATTTTGTTTGAGGATGATCCAATGAACCTGAATTAAAAGCTAAATTGACTGCAAGGGCATAAAGAGCTTGCATTTGTGTCATAAAGGTTTTTGTAGCTGCAACCCCAATTTCTTGGCCGGATTTAGTAATGATTACTCCATCTACTTCCCTAGTGATCCTACTACCCGGCACGTTACAAATCGCAATAGTATGACAACCCTGTTGTTTTGCGGCCCGTGCTGCGGCTAAAGTGTCCGCAGTTTCACCACTTTGCGAAATGAGAATAACTAACGGACGTGAGGATAACAGACCTCCCACTCCTTGAACCGGAGCTGCATAGCGAAATTCAGAAGAGTAACTCACTGAAACGGGAATTGCAGTTAATTGCTCGATAACATATTTCCCAACTAAACCTGCATGGTATGAAGTGCCACATGCAACTATCGACATACTACCTATTTTCCAATTAAGGCCTAGTCTTTCCAAAGGCGACTCAACTAATAATTCGGTCAATGAATCCTGTAAAGCCTTGGGCTGCTCAAATATTTCTTTGAGCATATAATGCTCAAAACCTCCTTTCTCCGCGACTTCGGTATATTTTTCAACGGTCTCGACATTGTAATCAAGTAAGTTAAGATCCCTGTCAAGGACCTCCACCTTGTCGGAGGTTACCCTAACAATTTGATAATCCTCGGGATAGATCATCTCCTGTGTGTACTTCAGAATGGCGTAAATATCACTCGAAATAAAATTCTCAGAATTGCCAAGTCCAATTACAAGCGGGGTTTCGTTCCTGACTGCGACGATTTCATCTGGATTATCCTTGTGGATAGCTGCTATCGTAAAAATTCCACGGATAACATCCAATGTCTTGTTCACGGCTTCAACCAGATTGCCCGAATAGTACTTCGATATCAATAAAGGAAGGATTTCTGAGTCAGAATCACTCCTGAAATTGTGACCTTCAGCCTCCAAGGACTCCCTTATTTCCAGGTAATTATCAATTGTACCGTTGTGAACCACTGCAATAGAAATTTCTTCATCTGAATGGGGATGAGCATTGACATCCGAAGGGGCACCGTGTGTCGCCCATCTAGTATGAGCAATCGCCAAAGTTGATTTAGATTCAGTTAATTCGGCTTCCATGTTCGCAATAGGGCCTTCCTTCTTGCAGATAACCAGTTTACCCTCATGCATTGCAATACCTGAGGAATCATATCCCCGATACTCTAATTTTTTCAATGATTCCAATACAATTTCCTGAGCTGGCTGACCCCCAGTATAACCTACAATACCGCACATCAGATGTTATCTCCCTGAAAGTCGGCGTTATAAAATTCTCCTTCACCTATAGTTGCCCCACTAAGAAGAATTGAACCTCCCTGAAGTGTGGCCCTGCTACCTATAATACAATCATCCCCTATCATTGCACCTCTGTCACTTACAGAGAACTCCTTGTCAAAGTACATTATGTTCCTAGTACTGGGTATTGCAATACTGTGTGAACCAAAAGAAACACCGCTCCCCAGAACGCTGCCTTTAAGACTAGTGTAACTACCCAAGTCACAATTGGACATAACCACACTATCAACAATCTCCGAGAATGGTCCAACAATCACATTATTCCCAATTCAAACTGCAGAACCAATAACTGAATTGGGACCAATGTCACATCCCTCCCCAATCGAAACGGGACCTAATATGTAGGACCCTGAACGAATAACCGTACCTTTTCCAATAGAAACTTCACCTTTAATGACAACGTTCTTCTCTATTTTAGCTGAGCGAAAAAGTAGATTATCACGAAGGGCCATTCTATTACCGGAAATCAGATCCCAGGGATAAACGATGTTATGCCAGTATTCGGCCTTTAGAACTTCAAAACTAGTTTGAGAAGATATTTCCTGAAGTGACTCCCCGATATGTCTACCTGAAGAGAGAAGCATCTTTTCAGCCGTCTGTTTCTTGAGTTTCATTATTCCTGTGAAGTGGATTCTACCATATGCATCCGGATTGTCGAAGGTTATGCTTGGATTGCCTTTTCTAATCTCGATTTCTCCCCACTTCGACCATCTTTCTGCCTGACCAGATAAAAGGGCCTCACCATCATAATTTTTCATAGAATGGAATGAGGTGGCTGAAACATAGTTGTCTCCAGGCACTAGAATGAATTCACCCTCAATATCAGACATCCCGATTTTCATCGCATCCAATGTCCCTGTTGGTTTATCCTGAAAGCAATAATTTATTTTCCCTCCAAAAGAAGAACCGTCTCCAAAGTAGGTCATTACACTATTACGAGCGTACCCCACGACCATGTTAATCTCAGTTATTCCAGCACTGACCAGACCTCTAACTAAATGATCCAGGATTGGCCTATTTCCCAAGGGGATCATGCCCTTGGGCCTATTGGAGGTCCAACTACCAAGACGTGCACCTTCACCTGCGGTCAAAATGACTGCTTTCACATCTGTGTTCAGCCGGAGGTGTTTATGATACTTATTATTCCAACCAAACTCTATTTTTAGCGAAGCTATTGAGAATCATGGAATATGACTGGGATGCCATCATAATAGGTGGAGGACCTGCAGGAAGTACCGTCGCTAGATACGCAGCTGACGGTGGAGCAAAAGTCTTGGTCATAGACCGAAGAAGTGTTATCGGAACACCCCTACAATGCGGGGAATTGGTACCTAGTAATCTTCAATTGAAGAATCTCTGCCCGGATGTCCCGGATATAGATGAACTATTCTGTACACCAGATGAGGCCATATCCAGAGAAACGAAAACCATGGGGTTCATTGCACCTTCTGGGAAAAAATTGGTCTACCCCTTTGAAGGACATATCCTGCACAGACCAGTCCACGACCAGAAATTAGTGGAAATGGCCAAGACCAAGGGTGCCGAATTTCTTACCGAAGTCAGAGTAAATGATATTGAGGGGCATAATATAATTCTGAAAAATGGAGAAAGGATCTCATCTAGGGTGATTATAGGTTGTGGAGGACCTCATGATCCTCTGCGTAAAAAATTCTGGAAAGAGAAATCGCTCAATATAGCCGTAAATTTTGTACTTATGGATGGTGATTTTGATGATAGAGTAGACCTCTACTTTGGTTCCACTGCACCAGGGGGTTATGCCTGGATGATACCTAAAGACGGTGGAGCAAATATTGGAATCGGAATTCAGACCCGATTTTCCAGAGGTAAGAGTCTGAATACAATGGCCGATGATTTCTTTGACCAATTTGAAGGAGAGGTTACATACAGAGGTGGTGGGGTACTACCTATGTCAGGAAGCATTAGCAATTTCACGAAAGAACACTACATATTGGTAGGGGATGCAGCGGGCATGGTCCTCCCATCTAATGGAGCGGGAATAACCACCGCAATGATAGGAGGGCGAATCGCAGGACATGTTATTGCTGAACATATCAGGAATGGAAAGTCACTTGATCAATATCAGGTGCACTGGAACAAGCAAATGGGAAAA
>DQOP01000150.1 GCA_015658585.1 Candidatus Poseidoniales archaeon
CCAAATGATTTGCGAATGTTTGTCCAGGCACTATCTACAAAGTTTGAAAATCCACCCTGGATCCTAAATAATTGGAAGAAAATAGAATTAGTTGCTGGAATGAATCAGGAAGATGTTGTCAATTCCTGGTCCCAAGCTATGGGGATGGAAATCACTCCTGAAGAAACTAAGTCAAAGGGTTGGAGAATGCCTACGTTTGGGTTAAGGAACAAAGAAAAAGAACCTGAAACTAATGAATTTGAGATATTTGAAGATGAGGTTGGAAATGAAATTAAGATGAGAATACACGGCGCTTTAGAAGTTGATGGCTCTGAATACGCTATCATGTCCCATACTGATGGAGACTATGCTTCTGAGTTCGAAATAATGAAAATTGACCGAGGTAGAGGAGGCAATATCTCCTACTCTGGCGTTGATGACCAAGACTTATATGAGGACCTGAGTGAAGCCGCAGCTATGCACTTGGAATCTATTGGTGCTGCCTAATAAGGCTAATTTTCTGGCCACTCTAGGCTTGACGGAAGGGCCGGTAGATCAGTCTGGAAGATTGCCGCCTTCGCAAGGCGGAGGCCGCGGGTTCAAATCCCGCCCGGTCCACCACAGGAGTGAATAATGCCACTGAATTTAGATCTCGAATCCCTAAGATACGGCAAAGAATTGGTTAAGCGTGGTTTTGCCAGAATGCAAAAAGGAGGTGTGATTATGGAGGTTGTAAATGCTGAACAGGCTGCAATCGCTGAGAATGCAGGTGCTGTGTCTGTAATGGCCCTGGAAAGAGTGCCTGCAGATATCAGGGCTGACGGAGGAGTGGCCAGAATGTCAGACCCATCAATGATCAAGGAAATAATAGACTGTACGACTATTCCTGTAATGGCAAAGTGTAGAATTGGGCATTCTGCAGAAGCGAGGGTTCTGGAAGCGCTAGGCGTGGATATGATTGATGAATCCGAGGTTCTAACTCCGGCGGACCCTTACTATCATGTCGTAAAGGACGGGTTCACAGTACCATTTGTTTGCGGAGCCACATCATTAGGTGAGGCTATACGGCGTATCTGGGAAGGTGCCGCCATGATCAGGACCAAGGGTGAGGCCGGGACAGGGAATGTGGTGGCTGCAATGAGACATGCGAGATTATTACAGGCCGAGATCGCGGCTGTACAATTCTCGGGTAATCTAAAACCTATAGCAACCCGAGTAGTAGAGAAATTTTTTGATTTAGATAGAGAGGTCAAAGATAACCTCGGCGTGTCTGCGGGTTTCAATGCTTTTGGAAAAGAGAGAAAAGAAATAGAGGCAGGGGTCCTTGAGATTCTGGAAGACGTCAAACGGCTAGGTCGTTTACCTGTAGTAACATTCACTGCTGGCGGAATCGCAACTCCGGCAGATGCAGCACTGATGATGCAATTCGGCATGGATGGTATATTTGTGGGTTCGGGCATATTCAAATCTGATGATCCTAATACCATGGCCAAGGCCATTGTAGAAGCAACTGCCCACTTTGATGACCCTGAACTGGTTGGAAATATATCAAAGAACCTAGGTGACGCTATGTCTGGCCTTGAAGAAGCCCAACTAGAGACCAGAATGGCCTCCCGCGGGCACTAAACATCTTTCTTAAATCTACTTACTTGAAGAGAGTATCTCTATAGATATATCCAACTGCACCAAAGGCCAAGAGGACTACAACTACTATCACACCAATAGAAGTCCAATCTGTTGAGTCATCGGTTGAGCTGACAGTGATAACACGGCTCACATCATTCTTTTCTTCACCCTCATCAACAACATCGGTCGAATCTACTCGTACATAAATTGTATGAGCTCCCGCTGTAGCAGTCCATGTGATATTGACACTATATGCATTCTCAATTCCCCATGCCACTGAACCATTATCAATCTCTACAGTATCAATAGCCGTAGTGTTACTGATTGAATCAAGATAGAAAGTAACTGCAAAAGGCACTGTTACATTCATCTTCAATAATTTGATTGTCGTAGAAATTTTAACTACATCTCCCTCAGAGGGATTCTCATTATCGAAAATTATCTCAGACGCAAAAATATCAGGCCTATCCATCGTGGCAGGACTAATTCCATAGCTAATCTGGTCTTTATTGCCGGAAGCATCAGTAACCTCAAGAATGACATTGAAAGCTTCGTCAGACGTTTCATTGAAAGTATGATCTACCGTAACCCCAGTTCCGTTGGTTCCGTCTCCAAAGTCCCAGATATAGGTCAAATTGTCATCAGAATTATCATTGGTTCCGCCGGCATTGAAATGTGTTGGAAGGCCTTCCACTGCCGCTCCAGCAACATTACCACCAGTATCATTAGTGTAAGACCAATTGAATGCAGCTCTGGGTGGTTCTATGTCGTTCACGGTTATGATTGTAGTGCTTGAAGCTGAATTACCGGCTGCATCGGTAACTGTAAGCTGAACACCAAAATCACCAGGATCTGCAAAAATGTGACTTACTACATCGCCAGTATCTGTGTTACCATCACCAAAGTCCCAGGCGTAAGCTGAAATCATCGAATCAGCATCGTCTGATTCCGAGGCATTGAACACAACCACATTGTAATCTTCATCTACGTTTGATGTCGAAGTATTGTAAGCCTCCCCCTCATCAGAGACGCCTGCTTTGACTATTACATTAACTGCTGGCACAGGATTGTTCCCATCAGCCATAATGGTCACATTTGCTTCAGAAATATCACCGAAGGTATCGGTCACTGTAAGTGTAACCGAAGTTAAACCAGACGAAAATGTGCTTGATGTCTCGGCCGTGCTTGTTCCAAAACTCCAGGAGTACTGTGAAACCCCAATAGGCGATGAAGAAGAGAGTCCACTGAAATTAACCTGCTCTCCATCTGCTACTACATGGACTCCATCCATATCAGTAGTATCACTTGTTACTGTAATTGAGGCTGAAGGATTGGTATTCTCCTTGATTATTCTGTCACCCATCTTAGGTATGGTTGATTGACCTCCATCTGAAGGTGGTACTGATATGTGAACCACATTATCGTCAGCTGCATCGTTTTCACCGACAATCATGTCGAATGAACCAGCGCCTGTGACTGAAGCTATCTTCTTTACTGAAGGAGAGGCACCGGCATGATATGCGTATACATAAATTTCGGAACCATTGGCTGGGCTCAGGACATAGGTTGCACCTCCCAACTTAGTTGAATCAGTCCAAGTTGATGTTGCAGTATCGTACATGAAAACTGTGGCATCACTGATTGTATTCCCGGAAGTGTCCTTTACTCGAACATTCTGATTATTGGATGAATCGATCCCCGTGATGTAGAAATTACCCACAGATGCATCACCAACCGTGTAGGTGTAGTGACTATCTGATGTTATTCTAACTGCAAATGTCTCGTTCGGTAATCCCGAAAATGAATAATTACCATTAGAATCTGTAGTTGTTGTCCAAGTATATCCAACATCTGTTCCTGTCCACCAAGAATCTTCCACAGTTGTGGAACGAATTGAAATAATTACACCTGCAACGGATCCATCTGAATCTGAGACATTACCGCTGATAGTTGTATCTCCTGAAGGAGCTCCAACCATAGTAACATCATCCATACTTCCATCGCTATTGATTCCCCACTCCTCTAATTCAGAAAGGTAACTGGATTTGACAAATCTAACAAGATAATTACCAGATTCCAGACCACTGAAAGAATAGTATCCGTCATCTTCCGTTACCGTATTTTCGGAAGCACCAGTGTCGCTATTCAGAACAGTAACTGTCACACCTGCAAGATTGGGTTGTACAAAACCATCTATCTCGTAAGTTCCAGCAGATGCATTATCTGATATTACAAGCCCCAAGAAAGCTCCGGACAAGAGCATAGCTACGGCTAGCAAGGCCATTCGTGATTGACGCTGTTTAGTCATTTTTGTCACTCCCAAGAGGGTACCCTCTCACACAGGGACCGCCGGACAAGGGCGGCATTTATAAAGATTGGCAAGTATCAACTATAGATTTACGGGTCTGTTTTATAGACGATAAATCAATATCTAA
>DQOP01000038.1 GCA_015658585.1 Candidatus Poseidoniales archaeon
GGCAAGATAGCACTTTCAAATAGACAACGACTGAAACTGTCAAATAATGAAGATTTTGAAAGGGTACATCTTCTTAGAAGTAAACATGATGCCATATTAGTGGGAATAGGAACCATCATTGAAGACAATCCCTCACTAACCGTCGATCCAAAATATAATTCCACCAAGAATCCAATAAGGATAGTGCTGGACACTAAATGTAGGACTCCAAGAAATGCTAGAATACTTGATGATAAAAGTAAAACAATTCTTGTCATAGGTGAAGGAACCAAACCGGCACCTATCCAAAACGCAGAAATAATAAAATGTGGAACCGACGAGGTCAATCTCCCAAGACTGCTGGAAGAACTTAGCAATAGAGGAGTAAAATCTGTATTGGTAGAAGGTGGTGAGACCGTCATGTGGTCTTTCCTAAAAAATGAACTATTCGATGAATTCCATATATTTATTTCAAGTATGATAATAGGTGGGAAAATGACGCCCACTATTGCTGGGGGAGATGGCACTCTAGAGTCAGATGACCTTCTAAGACTAAAACTGGATGATGCTCAGACATTGGGTGATGGAATCCTGCTAAAATATTCCAAAAGCAATAATTAAAGAGAACAGCCTTCATAGTAGATTATGAGGGTAGGCGTAATGGCTTCCGGGAGAGGAAGCAACTTCCAAGCGCTTATTGATGCTGCGGAGAGAGGTGAGATCCCTGATGCAGACCTCGTTCATTTGATCGTAAACAAGAAGGACGCCTATGCCCTCAAAAGAGCAAAAAAACACGAAATAGACTATACGATAATCACATCCCATGACAAGTCCAGAAGAGAATTTGATCAAAGTGTCCTAAAATTATTGAAAGAACTTAATATCGAAATAGTAGTATTAGCAGGTTTTATGAAAATCCTCACACCTGAATTTATTGATACTTACAGAAATCGGATTCTGAACATCCATCCCTCATTATTGCCTTCTTTTCCAGGAGCTCACGCGCATCGAGATGCAATAAAATACGGCGTCAAGGTAAGTGGATGCACAGCTCACCTAGTTGATGAAGGGATTGATTCAGGGCCCATAATAATGCAGACTTCCGTAATTTTATCAGATAACGAAACTGAGGAAAGCCTGGCTGATAAGATTTTGAAGTATGAACACCAGATATTACCCAAAGCATTACAATTATTGTGTTCTGGAAAAATAGTTGTAAATGGACGACATGTCAAAATAAAGTCCAACTAATACTTTATATACGGCACAGACTGGCCGCCAACCCAAGTGAATTACCCTAACGATGTCGCTGAAACAAATTAACCGGAAGAGCAATTCTGAGCTAGTAAAAACTATTACTAATCTCAAGGATGCAGCGCGAAAAAACGAAGCACCCCTATGGCGAAGCGTAGCTATTCGGTTGGAAGGACCTTCCCAGAATTGGCCCTCAGTGAACATAAGTAAACTTGAATACAATGCAGATAAGAATTCTAAAGTAGTGGTCCCAGGAAAATTACTAGGGGCTGGTACAATAACAAAGAAAATGACGGTTACAGCCTATAGTTTCACTCAATCGGCCGTAAAAAAAATAGAAGCTGTAGGCGGAAAGTGCTTATCGTATAATGATTTCATAAAATCAAATCCAAAGGGAACAAATGTAATGGTGATTGGCTGATGAGAATTATAGATGCTAGTGATTGTATAGTCGGTAGATTAGCAAGTTCTGTAGCCAAAGGACTATTGAATGGCGATCAGATCCACGTAATCAATGCTGAAATGGCTGTATTCTCAGGTACGAAAGAGATGGTCTTTGGAGAGTACATCGAAAAAAGAAAGCTGAATCATCCAAGAAAGGGACCCTATTATCCAAGAATGCCTCATCTGATGCTGAAGAGAGCTATCAGAGGAATGATACCCTATCAGAAACCGAGAGGAAGAGAGGCTTTCAAAAGGCTCAAAGTAGATGTTGGTAAGCCTGCGTCTGTAGGTGATGAAAAAGTCGAGATGGTCGATGGAGCAAAAATGAACAATTACACGAAATATGTCACTCTAGGTGAAGTGTCAAAAGTATTGGGAGCAAAATTTTATGGCTAAAGTGGTCCATACCAGTGGGAAGAGAAAAACAGCGATAGCTAGAGCTACTGTACGCTCTGGCAAGGGCTGTATAAGAATAAACAACAAACCTGTTGAATTCTATCAACCGGAATTAGCCAGACTGAAAATACAAGAACCTCTGGAATTGGCTGGTAAGCAGACCAATAGGATTGACATCAATATTAATGTTAATGGAGGAGGAGTCATGGGTCAGGCTGAAGCCGCAAGGACTGCGATAGCCAGAGGCATTGTAGAGTGGTTCAATGATGATGAGCTACAAAAACTGTTCCAGAATTATGACCGTGCCCTTCTGGTCAATGACACAAGGCGTAAAGAACCCAAACATCCTATGGGTAGAGGTGCGCGTAAAAAGAGGCAGAAATCATACAGGTGAATACAAATGTTAATACCAGTTAGATGTTTCAGTTGTAACAAGGTTATTGGCGGCTCTTACGAGGAGTTTATTGAGAGGAAAGAGAATGGAGAAGATCCTGCTGAAGTTATGAATGACTTAGGGATAAAGCGCTATTGCTGTAGGAAGATTTTTGTTTCTCATTTAGACTTAATCGATGAACTCATACCCTACGACTGATTTTTTAAGAAAGGTTACTATAACCACACTATAGGGCCCGTGGGGTAGCTTGGCATCCTTGTACCTTGGGGTGGTATAGACTCCAGTTCAAATCTGGGCGGGCCCACCACCTAGAATCAGGGCACCAACAATTCCAGAATCAAGCCCTAAACCGGGCTCAACTATCATTTCAGATAAATTACCCAATGGAGTATAATCATTCCATATTCTCAGTACTTCTGACCTTACCTTAGGATATAGCTGCTTCTGCTTCATAACCCCTCCCCCTAGTATAATTTTGTCGGGAGAATGGTTAGCGATTATGGAAACGATACCATAAGCCAACAATTCAGCCTCCTTGTCCCAGGCTGGATGGGGTTCAGAAAGTTCTGAGGCCGAGATACCCCATCTTTTTTCCATGGACGGACCGCTTGCCAGACCTTCCCAACAATCACCATGAAACTTGCAGATTCCCGCAAAATTATCAGCATTGGGGATTCTCATGTGACCCAGTTCCAGATGAAAATCACCAGTATGGGACTTACCATTTACTAACAATCCCCCACCTATTCCTGTCCCTATAGTAACGTAGACAATCGTCTGCGAGTCTTTACCGACTCCATAACGATATTCACCAATAGCTGCCGCGTTAACATCAGTATCAATGGTAGTATCGACTTGGAGATTGTTTGAGAACTCCCTAGAAAGATTGATGTTCTTCCATCCTTTTTTACTCTCAGAGATTAACAAACCATAATCCTTTGATTCTGAATCAAGAATGACTGGCCCAAATGTGCCAATACCTATTCTATTCAATTCATAATCACTAAAAAAATCAAAAATATTCTGGAGAGTCTTTTTTGGATTCTCAGTAGGAACTACTGCCCTATGGAGTATCTCAATTGGACTTTTGGCGACAGCCAGAACGCACTTTGTACCTCCTAACTCGACCCCCCCTACCAATAGGGTCATAATTTGACCCTTTTCTTCTTGGGACCTCCTTTCTTGTAACGACTGAAATTCTTCTTTGCCTTTTTGTCTCCCTTGGTCACCCTTTTCTTTTTGGGATGCGGATCATCATCTGCCATAACATGCCAAAATGGGACTGATATAAATGGTGCGGGGGGAGGGATTTGAACCCGCGTACCACTAAGGACTGGGACCTAAACCCAGCGCAATTGGCCAGGCTATGCGACCCCCGCTACAAACACCTCTGAACCGCACATTTAATAATAGAATTGGTCATGTGGCATAATGTTCAAAGATATCAAAAAGAAAGCCGAAGAAAAGGCATCGGAAGTTAAAGACGTAACCGCCAGTGTTGGAGGCAAAGTAGCTGACCAAGCTAAAAACCTAGGAGAATATGCCTCCGATCTAGCTACAGGAGCTGTAAAAACAGCCTCGGATGTGGCGTCCTCAACTGGTAAAATAGCCAAGGGAGCCATTGATTCAGTTATTATATCCCTAGCCACAAAGATAGTTGTACGTTCAATGAAAAAGGTGGGAAAGAGAGGTTCCTCTTATATCAGTGATGACTCAAAATATGGGATGTTTGTGGATCGAACTTGGGAAATGTTACCTTTGCCTGTAAGATTGGTTGGTAGAGATTCATTGGGATATGATGCCGCTATGTTCACCTTGAGAAATACGGTGTTCGGCAAGGATGATGATGAACCTGAAATCGACAAGAATGATGAAGGCATCATCAAAAAGACCATAAAAGGAATGTTCCGATAAGACCTTGAATGTCTGTAATATCCTGTAAAGCACTGTCAAAAAAGTACGATGATGTGCTAGCACTCGATGGTGTCGATCTCAATGTTGAAAAAGGTGAATTTTTTGGGCTTCTGGGGCCCAATGGAGCTGGAAAAACCACATTACTAAAGATACTGACTGGGCAAATAGGAGCAACTGAAGGAACTGCCGAGGTTTTGGGATTAGATGTCGAAAAAGACATATTAGGTGTAAAGAGAAAGATAGGAATTGTACCAGAACAGGAATCACCACCCAGTTTTCTAACACCAAGAGAAGTATTGGAAATGGTAGTAGCCATTAGAGAGACGGAGAATCCAGAAATAGAGTGGTGGCTGGAATTCTTTGAAATGGAACCCCTGGAAGGGCGTGTCTGCCGCAATCTTTCTAGAGGACAACGCCAAAAAGTGATGTTAGCAGCGGCATTTATTTCTCAGACCGAGCTTCTTTTTTTAGATGAACCGTTCATAAATCTGGATCCTATTGTACAGACAAAAGTCAGAGACTGGTTGGTAGACTTTGTAAAAGAGGGCGGGACTGTATTCCTCAATACACACATGCTTGAGAATGCACAAAGACTCTGTGACCGGGCAGCTATAATTCATGAGGGGAAGATACAATCTCTTATCTCACTAGAAAAATTAAATCAACAAAAAATGAACCTGGAAGAATTATTCCGCGAAATCGTGCTATGAACAAGTTAATAATTCACAAAATGCTGCTGGAAGAAATAAGATTGAATACCAGTTTCGCTAGCGGTAAAGGATTCTATGCTTTCCCAATTTTAGTTGTTCTAGCCGGACTTCTTGCAGTTCTCTTCTCTGATGAAATAATCAATGATATGGGATATTCAGCCTTCCTTGAATCATGCCACATTTCTATCCTATTTTATGGCGTTTTTACAGGTTTTCTGGCCTTCTTTGGTAATGATTTCCTAGAGCGGATCTTTGGATATCTAGGCATGGTTATTGGACTGCCTTCTACACAACCAATAAGTCAAAGAAGGATGACCATGCTATATTTCATTAAAGAAATAATATTTTACTCGATTTTCACTCTAGTACCGGCACTAATTGGGGCTTTGATAGGTGCATATTCAAATGGTCTGGATTTGATAAATGTGACCAAATTTGGATTGTCGCTCTTTCTTTCTTTTACTACTGGGCTATCATTCGCTTATCTTACTTCTAGCCTGTACCGGATCTCTTTGCCATTCGCCATCTCAGGTGGTCTCCTTTCGATTCTGACATATGGATTTCTGTTCAGAAATTTCCAGATAACACCAGGGTTAGACTGGTACCTGAATGGATACATTGAAATGCTGTTCATTGCAATGATTGTTCCTATCCTTATATCGATTATAGCTACAATCTTTGTCCATGAGAACTATGAGCCAAAAGTCATGCAGAAAATTGGATACAAAGACCGACTTGCCGAGTATACCAAAAAATTCGAGTGGGCAAAATGGATGTCGGTACCCGTAATCGTGTCTAAGGAAAGAATAGACCTACAGAGAAGCCAGACCGGGACCAAGATGTTTTTTTCTTTTGCATTTCCATTAGGAATCTTAACATTCATAAACTGGTTTATTGATAAAGGGATTCCCGTTCAAATCGACTTCAACACAATTTTCTATGGAGTTATGATTGGATTTTTTGGAACTATGCTCTATTCGTGGCTGAATACCATTGACAGCCCTAATTTCTACTCAACATTGCCGGTAACTGTTTCAGAAGTTATACGGGCTCGACTGGTTTTGTTTCTGACAATTACCTGGTGGATTCCTCTCTTGTTTATGGCCCTAATCGCCTACATGAGCTCAGAAATGAATCTACTCCCGATTGGAATAGTGGTCATGATAGCAGTTGGAATATATATTGTGAATTATACTGCATGGACAACTGGACTGAGAACAAATTCTGCGCTGTTTGACGCCATTATATTCATCAAATTTTTCTTCGTATCTGTTCCACCCATGATTGCAATGACGATTCTGAGCCTAGCCATAAATCACAAACCCTCAGTAATACTGATAGCCTTGGCCACAATATGTGGATTTTTGTCTTTGATGAGTATTTTCTTCTATAATAAAATTGAGACCAGATGGAAAACCGAAGCGTTTGACTAACGGCTAGTATCAATCATCTTGCGGTGATCACTAGAAGGAATAACCTGTAATGGACCTTCAAATTCCTGAGAGACATAATTTTGATTTATACGAGATAACGTAATTGATAGGGCTGCTATCTCAGAATGAGGCTGATTTCCTATTGATATATTATAGTCAGCATATTCAAAAGCCCATCGAGGCACCTTTCCAGCCCCTACAATGAATAATAGAGGTGATTGTTCCTCTTTCAATTTATCCTCAAAATCCTCAAAGGGAAGACCGAACATAGTCAAGTGAACGAGCCTGCCTTCCCAATTTTTAGCAAATTTCCGGGGATTAGAAAGCGGCTCTACCTCAAAATCCCCCCCAAATTTTGAGACAACGTCATCAATAGTCTTGATTACCCTACTATCTGGCTTAGATAGATACATCCTATAAGCTCCGAAGGCCCTGGAAGTTAGAGCTACATGTGTTGTAATCCTTTTATCGCGTTCAGGCCGGTGGCCAATTCTTAATACCTGGAATTGACTCATTTAGAACATCTTATTCGTCAGTGGCTAAGGGGTTTTCTTCGACCCGCTCGCGGATACTATCATGCACTAAAAGACCGAGAAAAGACAATATTATACCTGCTAGGATATATAGGACATTATCGCCATCATAACTCTTCTCGACAAATATATCGTTGATAATCTCGATTATGCCTGCAGTAATCAACCCCATACTGGCTATTGTAAAGATGAATCTTACGATGTTTATGTTGAAAACACCATCTCGCAGATAGCCATCAATAGTTCGTGAAACTTCAATAACAACCACTGCACCCAGAAGAAGAAAAAGAATTCCATCTAGAGACAAAAATGCC
>DQOP01000007.1 GCA_015658585.1 Candidatus Poseidoniales archaeon
ATAGCTGCCAAGACAATAGAAGTCAGAGTTGAGCTGATCTGAGTAGACTGAATCTCATTAACTGTAACACTTGTCAGAATATGACCTCCCGTAAAACTAATCTTGTAAGCACTCATACTGGAGGGGACATCAGCTTGAAGCTCAGCGCGCATGAATTCCAAGCCATTGTTATCAAGCTCATGAACGGTATCGGGCCCAATAAAGACCCTGATTACCGATGAAGTGTACTGGCCATTTTCATCTCTATGCAGAACATGACGTATTTTATCCGAATATGACTCACCAGTGAAAGAATCTGCAATATCAAGGTCTCTTTGGTAAAGATAGTCATATAGATTCTTCACATCTGAATCTGTAGTCTGGCTGAAGGATTTTGATTGATAAGTAAGGTTAAAAGTATACTGTAATGATTGAACATAAATATATTTTTCAGAATCATGAACTGCCGAACCATAGACCAGAGAATCTGATGAACTGTCCTGAAGATGGGTGAATTTGACACGGGCGCTGTCGGCTCCTGAAGGCACTGTAGTTGAAGCTTTAGAAGGGGAAGACATATCAGAATCCAAAGACATGCCATCCAGTCTCTCAGAACCAACCTGATTGTTACCTTGGTACCAGATAATCTTTACTTCTAAAGACGGAGACATGAAAGACTGTTGGTTGTTCCAACTTACTTCAATCACCTTTCTCGGAGTTACTTGAAAGAAATTGGTGAAAATCCATTCATGGGTCGAATTATTACCATGACCCACATTGTACTTCTCAGAATCTATGGCCTTCTGAGCAAGCTCATGAACCGATTCAAGACGGGCCTCGGCGCCTACCTGGATAATATATCTATCATCATTCAGGCCACAATTGGCGATGTTGGATGGGCATACCCCTTGCTCCCCTTCTTTGAATTCATATAAACCATCCAAAAAGGTAGTGGTTGCTACTGGGCCCTCTATTAGTATCTGGGATTGGGAATAGCTGGCTCCTCTAAATTCAGTCTGAATCTTGTCAGCTGTAACCATTATTTCCAGATCATCTGAAAGAAAGTCATCTAAGGTGAACGAAGTATCAATCTGAGAAGCGCCTCCTATTGCTAGGAGTGTGATAATCACCACCGTTGAAACTATGGCCTGAGGATGGCTGTCTACCAGTTCAGAAGCCCGTGATATAGTATTCTCAATTAATTCAGACCCTGAGACAACTGAAGTCATTTGCTCCGAACGTGAATCTAAAACATATCTTAGAGATGTGTAAAACAAAATAGTCAGGATAAATGACGAAAAGATCCCTGCTGCACATAGCAAACTGAAATCACGTACAGGGCCGACACCCCCACTTATCCCAGATAGGAAGGCAATTACCGTTGTGATTACGGCTAAAGATAGCGCCCTTCCTGTATGGGTCAGGGAATCAAGAAGCGATTCTTCTACTGAATTTCCAGCATTTATGCCCTCTTGATATCTACGGCTTATGTGAACCGAAAAGTCAATTCCTAAACCTACTACCAGAGGTATAACAGCCACATCGATTGCTGTAAATGTGATTCCCATCAGAACACCAAAGGCGAATGTCCAGGTAACCGAAATTACCAAAGTGACCATTGGTAGAATAACATAGCTCCAATGTCTGAACGTAAGCCACAGAAGAACAACTGTAACAACAAACATGCCCATTGCCATTAGCAAATTAGTCTCTCGTGTTGATTCATCAACATCGGAGGCGAGAAGATGAATTGAGAAGGCTTCAGCCTGAATATCAGTTCCTGATTCATAATTGTGGTTATTGGCCAGAATCCTGATCTCTTGTCCAATTTCCTTTTTTTGTTGAGTCGTCAAATCAGGTTCCAGATTAATCATAATGATTGTTGAGTTTGCCGTTGGAGCTGTCCTATTACGTTCAGGAAGAACAAAATTATTCATATTCATATCACGATTTATGAGAACATCGGCAACAAAATCGACATCAGCCCAAGTATAATTCCCTTCAGTATTTGAGGACTTTATGGAATCCCAGACCCTATCCCAATTAGAATAATAACAATCTTCATTGGATTCATATTGTCCATTACCATTAGAATCCTCATATTCAACACACCTTTCGCTATTAACCTCATTTAATGAGGTCCCACTATCTTTCAGTGCCTCATCGAAGAAGCCGGCAACCGATAGTACATCCTTGACACCGGTAATCTTTGAAGATTCCTGGTGTAACACAAGAACATCTGCCAGATTCTGCATGGTCAAGACGTTATTGCCTCCCAGTGGTGTAATATACAGATTAGCTACACTAGAATCCCTTCCAAATTGATCCGTTATTTTGTCGTAGGTCTCCACTTCCTCAGATTGGGGTAGAAATGCCTGCACATCAGTTGCAAATTCAACCTCTAAAAGCAAAGGGGACGCAACGAGCGTCAGCAGCACCACAATGACTATTATTGGCCTTGGGCTATCGATTGGAAGACGTGCATAACGCTCTAACATGCTACCTTGTATAAGACACTCCGTTAAAAATTGTTGTCAGTGTCCTAAGCGCCTCTTGCGCTGCTGAAAAGAACGAATTGCTCGCAAGAAGTCAATCTTTCTCAACTCAGGCCAGAAAACATCTGCAAAATATAATTCGGAATAGGCTAATTGCCATAACAAAAAATTACTTACCCTTTCTTCACCTGAAGTTCTCAATATCAAATCCGGATCTGGCAAATCGCTAGTGTATAAATTGGCGGATATCAAATCTGCATCAATCTGATCAGTATCAATTTCACCACTTTTTATTTTTTCAGCAATCTTTTTCATTGACCTGACTATCTCTTGCCGCCCTCCATAAGCCACTGCCAGACTATAATTGTAATCTTTGTAATCCTTAGTCCGTGACTCTGCATATTCTATAGCTTCAACTACTCTATCTGGCAATAACTCACGGTGCCCCAGAGCTCTAACTCGAACTTTGTACTTATGGACACGGGGGTCCTCCCCAGCGTTTCTGAAAGATTCTTCGAAAAGATCCATCAATGCCTCAAGTTCTTCTTCTTCGCGTCCGAAGTTCTCCAATGAAAATGCATAAACTGTCAAGTAACGAATGTTCAGGTTCCGACACCAATCTGATAAATTCTCCAGAGTATCTTTTCCTCTGACATGTCCCTCATTAGGGTGTAGGCCAAGACTCTCAGCATATCTCCGGTTACCGTCCATAATCACTGCTAAATGATTAGGTATTGGACCTTTACGAACCTGACTCAATAATCTCTTCTCGTACAATTTGTAGACTGGAGACAAGAACTTCCTTGCTATCCTTCTCACAAATTGCAAGGTGCACACAACATTATAAAACAACTTTATTGGAGTCCAGTGACAAGCGAATACTTGTTTGAACTGGGTGGCGAGAATAAAGAATTGGCCAAGATTGAGGCTCTGGAGCTACTGAAAACTGAGAGGTATAATCCCGAAACGCATTTTGAAGAAGGTCAAATAATCATAATTAAGACCTCACAGAAATTGGTACTAAAAACGATTCAAAGATTGGGTATGACCAAACGGGTCTCTAGAATCATACATTCATCTGAAGAAAAGAATATTGGAAAGGTCATAGAACAATTACCAACTCTAAATCTGGGAAAAAGCAGTTTCGCAGTACGCCAAATTTGTAGAAATGTGATCTCAGAAAGAAAAATAGCTATCAAGATTGGACAAAAAAT
>DQOP01000062.1 GCA_015658585.1 Candidatus Poseidoniales archaeon
CTTCCCTCCAGCGTTCTTACATATTCCTTGTTGGTGAATAGAGCTTTGGTCTTGTATTCATGAGTGCCAAACCTGATCCCTACAGGTTCCGCAAGCCCATCACCCACTACATTGATCAGTATGGGAATGAGAACCAATGACGCGAGACCCCATTGGCCGAAAAGCCAGATCATAGGTAGCATCACAGCAAAACCAGCGGCAAACTGGGTCCAGATCCAGGCCAGTGTATAGGGCCTATCCTCTGGCCTATCAAAACCTTCGAACATCAATTGATAAGGTGGGATCAATTTTCTGATGGGTTCATAGAAAACGAGCAAAGAAATGGTGGTTATCACGGCACTTATTGCCAAATATACGAAATCCGTAAAGGTCTCGGCATCAAATTGTTTATCGATGAAAACCGGCAGGAAGAAGATTGCAAAATGGTTTATCTTTCTGGTATAATTCACCCTGACCGAGAAATAACGTGCCAACGAACCTGTAGAAAGCATTACCACAAGAAGGGAGAGTCCCTTCGCAACTGTAGACTGGATTTCCGGAGTGAGTTCCATGCAACGCCAAGTGGTGGACCGGGCGAGATTTGAACTCGCGCCCTCCTCCATGCCAAGGAGGCGATCTTCCAGACTGATCTACCGGCCCGCCAAAATGTCATTTTAGTGGCCTGTTAATAGGATTATAGCTTGGGAATCTGGGAACAGCAATACTCAATCTCGCAACTCTCAACCCTTTTCCCATTCACGAGGATACAATCACAATCCGTACAGCCTATTCTCATTAGAAAGTATAAACGCTCAACAGCATAAAAACGTTGGCCCAATCTGGTAGATGTTTCAAAGTGATTGGAACAGATATTTCTCAAAATCTTCCACAAAAGCTTTCTTGCCCCGATGAGTTATCGAGTGGCCTTCGGCTTCGAGACGTTTGGCCTGTCCCTCAATGCCTTCTGGAAACTTTGGATTTAGCTCCCCATTTCGCTTCAGGCTCCGCCAATAGGCTACTGAAAACGAACCCTGTTCTTCCTTATCCTCATGGGATGCCTGAGCTACAATTGACATGAAAATGCCTGAAGTCATTGGGCATGCGATGTCTGCGCCATTCTTTCCAGCCAGACTGATACGCACCTCATCAAGTGTGGCCACTCGACCTTCAGGGATAGAATCCATCAACTCCCTCACCTGCATAGGGTGGGGGATTACCATTGTACCTCCACCCCATATCTCTGGTGCAGGTTTTACTTCTGGCAGATTGTGGGGCGTGGCCAACTTTTCCCTTGCTGTTTTTTTCTTATATGGCAAATTCAAACACTCCAGCGACCTGCAACGCCCAGACTCATCGCTACTACAGGACCTATGCCTATTGCAAACATAATTGTCCCCCATCCAAAGGTCCCTCCTAGAACTATCCCCAAACTTAGAACCACAATCTCGATACCGATTCTAACACGGCCAATTGGCCACCCAGATCTTTGTTGAATGCCAGTCATCCAACCATCTCTTGGGCCTGGACCCAAATTCGCAGTGAGATAGAATCCACTGCCTATTCCCACCACCATGATCCCCATAATTGTCTGAATTAGGGCCGGTCCTGTCTTGGTGGGGTTTGGAAGAAAAGGAGCCATCACATCTATGGCCATAGCAATCAAGATGACATTCAGAATCGTCCCAATGCCTGGTGTTTCACGTAGTGGTATCCACATCAGGAGAACCAGAACACTGACAATGAACGTTGATTCGCCCACTGTATAACCGGTCTGTTCACCAATTCCTTGAGCCAGAACTGTCCAAGGGCTAACTCCAATTCCTGATGCAATGATTATTGCCTCTCCTGTCCCAAATATCCAAAGGCCTGTAACCAGAAAAAGAAAAGTTATTGGTTTGGGCCTCAATGTCAGAGGTGTGTCTGAACTCCAGATTGTCTTGGGGACCTCATGGGCTGGTCTGATAAGATCGAAAATAGTCTTCAGTGACAAGCTTGACCGTACTTCTTCAAGCGCCAGTAGTTGTAGGGCCACGGCGTCAGGAAACCGACCACGAGCATGAAAGGGATGGCTAGGGGCATTAGGCCTAATTCTCCTTGTGTAAACAACAAGTCTGTAATTTCCATAGCTATTTCCATCATTAACATAGATATGAAAGACATGCCAAGTGCGGTAGATAATGCATTTTTGAAATCCATCTGACCTCGCATTAAAATTCCTGTCTCCAACATCACACTAGTTATTAATCCATTGATTAAAGGTAAAATCAAAAGAAGGTAATACCAATTCGTTCCAATTGCAACTGCTGCTCCGATACCATAGACCGAATATGCGGCTAGTGTGCCAAATTCGCCAATAGAACATCCTATCAAACACCATTTGGTATTGTGCCCACTTTGCTTCCAGACTGGGGTATCTCTCCAATTGAACTCAGTCTGAGCTGGTTCGCTTGGAAGCTGAAAAAGGTCCTGTGCTGCTCCAGGTTCATGGACGGTGTAGCCTGCTCCTGTTACTGCAGCTTCCAGTATTTGCTTATCTATCTCTGAATCGGAATTTATGGTTGCTTTGGCTCCTTCGAGATCTATATTTACGTCAGAAACTCCTGTCACTGCCGACAAGGCATTCTTGACGTTGTTAGCACAACCATTGCATGTCATGCCACCTACACCCAGAATATGCTGTCTGGAAACCATCTCACCCACGTAAATTAGTGAACATGGATTGAAATAAAGGTTTGTTTGTGTCCAAGTATTGTTCGAAATCAACAAGCGCGATGGATTGGCTAGA
>DQOP01000083.1 GCA_015658585.1 Candidatus Poseidoniales archaeon
GAGGGCAAGAATGAATGGGGTCTGGTGTCGCTTCAAGATATTGATTGATTCCAATGTCTGTGGTTTGAAACCCTCGGTTATGTCCACAACCAGAACGGCCAGATCGGCTAAAGCCCCACTTCGTGATCTCAAGGTAGTGAATGAATGGTGGCCTGGAGTGTCTATGAAAAGTAATCCTGGTAGAGTTGTTGTCCCCTCCTTCAATAGAGGACCACATATCTTGGAAACGGTATCAAAGGGGACTTCGGTGGCACCTATGTGCTGAGTTATGGCTCCTGCTTCCCGCTTTACCACTGTCGTGCCCCTCACATAGTCCAGAAGGGAGGTCTTGCCGTGATCCACATGTCCTAGAACCGCAACTATCGGCTGACGTAGAGGTGCAGCTGGGTCAATTTCTTCCTCCTCATCGACCTCTTCTGGCGAATCCTCAATCTCCTCATCTTCGGTAACCATGGGATTGTTGCGCAAAATCGCCTGTTTTAAAAATGTCCGGTCAGAGTTCCTGCTTCAATGCCTGAGCCAAATATTCGTATTCCTCAATAGAATTGTAGAGGTGTGCCGCAATCCTCAGATAGCGACTGTCGTGATGTGGCCACCCAAAGACCGAGACCTGAATCCTGTATTTTTCGAGAAGCAAAGTGTGCAAGGGATCTGGTTCCAGTGCCGAGGCCGTAAGGGTCCCTTTTCCAGGAAGCGGGACTGCTGCCAGACCTACTATCATGGAATCTGGAGACGGTGATGGGATGCCTAACGCCTTTAGAAGCAGTTCCCGGCCAGAAAGCACCAATTGTCTGTTGTGCTCCATTATGGCTGGCCATCCACCTTCCAGCAAACCTCCAAGAAATTCTATGGCCTGTGGGATACACAACCATGCGGTTGGATCCTGAGTGCCCGTCCAGTCGAATTCGAAACGAAAGCTTTCTTCGGCCGTGCCAGGTACTGATGCGCCATGACTGATGGAAAGGGGGCGGATTCTCGCCCTTCGATCTTCACGGATATGGAGAAATGCCGAACCTTTTGGTGTGCATAGCCATTTGTGTGCGGTGCCGGTTATGTATGCTGGGTTCAACTTCTTAATGTCAAGGGGGACAATGCCCGGACCATGTGCGGCGTCAAGTAATACGTCAATATCCCTAGATTGTAACTCGGCTACGAGTTTCTCAAAGGGCATTCGGAGGCCGGTAGGGCTCGTTACTGTATCAATCAGGGCCAATCTTGTCCTTTCGGTAACATGATCCAGAATTGCCTCTATTACTTGTTCATCACTTTCAGTCGGGAACGGGATTGGAACCACTACGGTCTTGGCTCCAGTTCTATTGGTGACAAAATCAACCGCGTTCCAACATGCCTGATAAGAATGATCGGAGATTATTATCTCATCGTCCGCCTGCAAATCCAGTGATCTTAAAATCGTATTGACTCCTGAGGTGGCATTCGTTACGAAGGTCATGCCTTCTGAGTCGGCATTCATAAAATCAGCAAGAGCGCTCAATGCCTGGGTCCATAACTCTCTGGCATCTACCTCCATGAACTGGACGGGGTCAGTTTCCAGCTGCCGTCGCAGCCTTTCCTGTTCATTCAGAACTACTTCGGGACACGCTCCAAAGGAACCGTGATTCAGAAAGACTATATCTGGATCAAGTGTCCAATGTTTTGATAAGACGCCGCGCGATGGCCTAGGAACCATGTCAGCGCATTTTAGTGAATCTTCGCATGACTCTTTTGATTGGGGCACGTAAATCCTCACTGATGAATCCTTCTTCGATCCTTGAATCTAGAAAGGCTGTTGCACTCTCAACCGATTCACGAGAGCCCTTGGCGGTCAAAGATGCCAAGAAAGGTTCGGCTTCCTTCTCAGAGACACCAGATTCAAGAACTATCTCACGTAAAAAGAAAAGGAGTTCCGTGCGGCGGCCCTCGTTCAGCATTCTCTTCTGTTTATTTCTTTTCTGAGGTGCCTTAACTTTTCTTTGGGGAGGTTGAGCCTTCTTGGGACCCCGGCGCCTGTGTCTCCCCCGCCTTGCCAGAGTTAATCGCCTCCCATTTCCTTAATGGCTGCTTCGATATCTTCCTTGGACATTTCATCACGGTTGAAATATTTTCTATTACCTGTGTCGCGCTTCAATTTCATCAGGGTGCTCCAAGGACTAGGTGGGCCTCGGTCCCGACCTCCTCCGCCTCTTCCACCTCTTCCACCTCTTCCATCATGACCCATTCTAGGCATCTCATATTCAATATCTGAAAGATTGATGCTCTCCTTGATCGTCTCAAGCCTGGATTTGGATTTTTTCATACTCCCATGTTTTCCCAAACTAATTCTCATAGAGCCGCGCACCAGATTGGCTCGGGCATTCTTCAGATCAATCGTCAGACCATTCTCAACTGTCTCACATTCGTCGTTCCAGAAACTCATTATCACGGTTCCGGTTTCGTCGCCCACCAATCCTTCACAGATCATTGTCCCATTATCCATGGAACGGGGTTCTTCCAAGCTTAAAATCTTGACCGGCATGTTAACTCGGCCAGTTCTAGGGGTCAACTCATCTACTTTCAAATTATCTACCTTTCTTTCTGACGAGGGGGTGCATTATAACGCTTGCGAAGATATCCAAAACCCCTTTACAGACTTATACCCAATTAGGGGGAAAAGGAGAAAAACCCATAAGCATATATACCCTGACTGGTAGTAAGGGGTAGATTCGAGATAGAGTCCGAATCGAAAAAAACAAGGAGATGCTCTACATGCAAACGAACGAAACTGATTTTGAGACACATATCGATGATATCGTAAAAGCTATCGGCGATAAGCTAGAACGAAACGTCATCGTTTCTGAACTGAAACGATACGTGGATGAGTATGGAATAGACCTGGCCACGGCCAAGGAATCCATAGTTAGGAAACACTACGGCAATCCTGGTGCATTGCAACTGGGAACTGAAAAACTGCTCGCCCAGATCGGGGCTGGGGAGAACAGTATCAATTTCAAGGCCAAACTGGTCTCTGTGTACCGCAAGGAAATAACTACCAAGGAAGGCACACAGAAAGTAATCTTCGAAGGCGAGATTGGTGACGCAACCAGTCGCCTGAGGTACACCTACTGGAATGAAGGCTTTGATCTGCAGCCTGGTGATGTCATAGAGGTCAGCAATGCCTACACCAAAAGCTGGAACGATGTCATTACTGTGAACATGGGCGACCGCTGTGTCGTAAAACCAATCCAGGATGAGGAATTGGCCAATTTGGATATTGGTGTGGTAAAGCGCACGATGAATCTGCCTGGTGAAGAACTGGAATTGGTAAACCTTAAGCCCGGAATGTCAAATGTTTCCGTGAAACTAAGAATTCTTGACGTGGAAACCCGCAAGATAACTGTAAAAGGTGAGCCCAAGACGATCTTTGGAGGAAATGTAGGGGACAAAAGTGGAACTTGCAGATTCACCTCATGGAAGGATCACGATATTGTAGCAGGGAAGGCATACAAAGTGGAAAACGCGTATGTGAAAGAATTCAACGGACCCGACCTCCAGTTTGGAGAATATACCAAATTCAAGGAAATAGATAGTAAAGAACTACCTTCATTGGAAGACTATGAAGATGGCGTCCAATACACCCTGGCGCAGCTGGATGAACGTAGTGGAGCGTCAGACGCTGTAGTTGAAGGGCATGTACTAACCGTGCGTGAGGGCAGTGGATTGATATTCCGGGACAAGGACACCAATCGGCCCCTCCGGAATGGTGATGATCGCAAGAATGCCGTTCCTGACCTTAGAATCCGACTGATATTTGATGATGGTTCAGGTTCCTGTACAGCATATCTCAACCGGGAAATTACTGAGAAGGTCCTAGGAAGGGATCTTGATTCATGCCTGGAATTTGTTAAAGAAAACTTCGGGTCCGAGGCCCTGATGGAAGAAATTGAGGATGCATTGGTTCTCAAACCTCTAAGATTAAGGGGATTTGCAAGGTCTGATGAATATGGATTATCTTTCTTCGCAAGAAGTTGTGACCCGGCGGCTGAAATTGATGTGCCTAATGTGGCCCGCCAATTCCTCGCTGCCTTGGAGGGCTAAATGGCTCAAAGAAGAGAACCTGGTGTTCTGGTATTGGCCAAAGAACTATCGGCAGCCATAGAAAAACACGTAGAAGAACGGGAATATTCGCCTACTTACCTGATATCCGAAATCGGGGCCAAGCTCTCTCGCGTCCTAATCGGAGGGGTATTGGACCAGATTGAAAACCGAGGAAGCGAAGATGATCCCTTCTACACTGCCCGGGTAATAGATCCCAATGGGGACTTCTACTATCTGCAGGCAGGACAGTACAATCCCGAAGGCGCAGTGGCGCTCTCGAAATTGGAAATTGGAGTTCCGGTACTCTGTGTCGGAAAGGCCCGGGCCAGGACTCCCGAAGACAGTGAAAGAACCTATGTTAGCGTTCAACCCGAGAATATTCGTGCTGTCTCTATGGATGAAGTGAATCACTGGGCAATCAAAGCTTGTGATCATCTGATGCGCCGCATAAATGCAAACAAGGCCTTTGAAAAAGATGCAGATGCTCTCAAGCGAGCCAATCTGACGCCTCGAGAAATAAATGGGCTGGAATTATCAAAAGGATTCTATCCAACGGTTGCGGTCGAAAACTACGCTGCCTTGTTGTATGACTGTCTGACCAGACTAGCTGGTGGTGACCTACCCGAAACAAAGAATTTCACTGGAAAATTCGAACCTGCCGGTGCTGCACCCGAAACTGAGATTCCTGAAGTCAAGGAAACTGTTGAAGAAGCTCCGAAAAAGGAAAATCCTGGGGATCATGAAACGAAGGTCATGGAATTGATCAAGGAAATGGATGAAGGTGACGGGATATACTATGATGATCTAGGAAGTGCTGCATTAAAGGAAGAAGTAGATGGTCCAATGCTTGATGTGATTCTTGATTCGTTGTCGGACCAGGGGCTGATCTTCCAACCTAGATTCAATCACTACAAGGAGGCCTAGAATGAGTGAAGCAAAAATAAAAAATGTAACCGATCTTACTGGCGTAGGTCCCTCTATTGCTGATAAGCTCAGTGATGCTGGATATGACACATTGGAAGCAATAGGAACGCAATCGCCAGGAGAGCTTTCTAGTGCTACGGGCATCGGGAAAGATACCTGTACTAAATTTATCATAGAAGCTCGAAAAGCTGCGGATATTGGCGCTTTCCTTACTGGAACGCAGTTGATGGAAAAGCGAGCTACTGTTGGAAAACTGACAACCTCGTCCAGTACTTTCGATGAATTATTGGGTGGAGGTGTTGAGACTCAATCAATCACTGAGTTTTATGGACCATATGGTTCCGGAAAGACGCAATTTATTTTGCAATTAGCAGTTAATGCTCAACTACCAGTTGAAGAAGGTGGATTAGGTGGAGAAGTCGCGATTATTGACACTGAAAATACCTTCAGGCCTGAAAGAATAATCTCTATGGCCAAAGCATTAGATCTTGATCCTGATGAGGTTCTAAGTAGAATCCATGTTGGGCGAGCCTACAATTCACATCAGCAAATGCTGATGGTGGAAAAGGTGAGCGAAATGGCAAAAGAAAGGCCAATCAAAATGCTAGGTGTTGATTCACTAACCGGTGCCTTCCGTGCTGAATATATTGGCAGAGGCAATCTTGCAGATAGGCAAGGTAAAATCAGTGCCCACATGAAAGAACTGGCCCGTTTCGGCGATCTGTACAATGCTGCTGTTGTTGTGACAAACCAGGTGTTGTCGAACCCGGCCGCTTTCTTTGGTGATCCTACCAAACCGATTGGTGGCCATATCGTAGGACACACCTCGAAATTCCGAATCTATCTCAGAAGAGGAAAGGCTGGGAGGCGCGTCTGCAGGCTTGTAGATTCCCCTCATCTGCCCGAGAATGAGGCTTTGATCTCAATCACAGAGGATGGTATCAGAGATGGGTGAGTTCCTAGATTTCGTCAAGGAATTTGGTCCTGTAATGGAGGACGTCAACGAATTTGACTGGCTCCGTTCAGAAAATGCCGTAAAAGAGGATGAAGAGCGAACTAATCCCTTTGAACTTAATCGATTTCCTGGATTGAAAATGGTTATGGAAAGTAAATGAATTAAGTTTCTTTCTTCGAAAAGAAAGACATAATATAACTCTTCAAACCGAACCAATTATTGATCGCCAGAGAATAGACGCTCGTGTTCTCCCTTTCGACCATGGCTTGCTCTTTGGCGCTGTCCTCTTCCATGAACTCATCCATGGTAGCATAGCCGCCGCTACCTCCCGTATCAACTGCATGCTGGACATCGTCCGGGGCGGCCTGGGTCATTGCATTTCCTACCTTGAACGGCCAGTGCTCGAAATCCTCGCCAGATGCATATCTACCAACTGTTGAGGGGTCTAGGTCCTCGTCATCCACCTTTTCATTATGGATTGCGCGAGGAGTCTCCTCTTCATCCTTATAGGAATAGTAGGTTTCGTCTGCGGGCTTGTAACCCCGTACATCCATTTCAGAATTCGTCATCTTCCTCCCATTGCAGATCTGTCTTACTACCGCTCCTCTTCAAGAATATAGCCCCTAGTATAATTGATACTGTAGCCAATATAACAAACATGGTTACGGCTCCCCCATCCATCACACTATCAATAAGGGATTGGATGAAATCCTCTTTCTCAGGTTCGGATACCACTAAAACGAACTCTGCAACGTTATTGGTTTCGTCGGATTCCTGAATCAGATCACCTCGGTCCAGAACCACCTTGATCAAATATTCTCCCTTTTCATCGAATGTATGCCGGAAGGAGATTGTGGCCGTAGCCCCCGGAGTAGCAAAGACAACCGTGTCATGGAGTACTATCTCCGTAGAGCCAGAAACCCAGATTATCGCCACCGGGATTGGATTGTAGGTAATTAACGGATCTCCCTGGACTGACACCGTAATATCTATTGTGAATGAATTGCCTGCCTTGACAGTTGCCATTCCAGTCTGATTGTTAATCTGAATGTCTCCGGCAGTTATTACGTCATCGACCTCAAATTCATGTATCACCAAATACAGGTCTTCATCGGACGTGATCTGCCATGTATTTCCCTGAACGTCGATGGCCTCCAGATAGAAATGATAGGTGTCACTGATGGCATTGTCCCGATTGTAATACCAAAAGAAGGTGACCTCATAGGATCCGTTCTTGCTTGATTTCGTGTTGATATCTGCCAGCATTCCCTGATTGCCAGACGACTCCCCAAACACACCCAACGTCCAGACTGAAGAGTCAATGTCTGATTCGCCAAAAGCGCTCGAGGTCTGGGTCTTAACGAACACTCGCTCGTCGTGCATCTCCACCGTGATCTGATCAAAGTTGGTCTGGTAATGATTGATGCTCATATTCTCAATCCCGGCTGGATGCGCGTCACTGGAAGTAAGAATCACTATCTGGTCGGTTGATTCTCCATTGATTGTGCCTTCTTCATCGCCCGAATATTCCAAATCGATTCGGAGCTGATCATTCTGTTCAAAAGATTGATTGGACAAATCAAATTCAATCTCGAATTCTGTGGCCATTTCATCTTCAGAATCGACGCCATCTTCATTGCTAGTGGCATCTTCAACTACAGGCCCTCCACCACCCACATAAACATTAATTCGAAATTGAACTCCATCTACATCACCTTGTGTTGCATTCGCCCAAACCCTGAAGGTGTATGTTCCTGACGCAATCTCGCCCGGCGTATCTAAATTAACAAACCATGAACCTACGTCTCC
>DQOP01000128.1 GCA_015658585.1 Candidatus Poseidoniales archaeon
AAATGACCTTGGACCCGACGAAACGGCAAACGTTGTCTTGAGTGTTTCTTGTCCATCAGAGTCTGTTAAAGACGACTGGTCCTGGGCCTATGTCAGTGTCAGGTCATCCAACAGAGAGCAATTCATGGATGATCTTACACCCAACACTTCGGTCCGCATACCTGTCAGAGATGTTGATTTGGCGGTTGAATTAGATACGCTTAGCGGTAATCCCAGTGCTACGATGGTCTATTCAATGACTTTAACTAATTCCGGAACTGACCCTGATGATTTCTTATTGAGTATAGAAAGATGCGAAGGCTGTGATGCTTGGGGTGTTGAATTGAGTACCTTGTTCATTGAGGATCTGGAGGAAGGTTCTTCTTATGACTTCGAGTTCAATGTTGAGATTCCGGTTTCAGCACGAAACACAGACTGGGCCGAAATGAGAGTAGTAGCGACGTCTACAGCCAATTCATCCAAGTCTGATTTTGTGGATACAACAACTAATGTCAACAAGATATTCAATAACCAGATAATTTGGAGCGGTCTGCAAATCCTGAATCCAAGTGATGCTTCACAATTCGAGATAACTGTGGTCAATACGGGGAATAGTATTCAGTCTTACACGTTCGATTCCAATCAGTTTCCCAGTGGCTGGGATTTCGAGAATTCTTTCCCTTATTCGACAGATGACTTAGACCCTTATGGTGGCGAAGAAACATTTACAGTTCCTTTTACAGTTCCAAATGATGCATCTCCAGGTTATTTTAATTTTACTGTGGCTTTGGTTCTGGATGAGTCTGGGGTTACGGTCGACGACGTCGAATTGTCGGTAAAGGTTGAGTATTACGCCGAATTTGACCTTCAGGTAATTGAGATAGAATCATTTGATGGCCCTGGCGCCACTCATGTATTTGGAGTAGAGCTAACTAACAATGCCAATGCTGAGGATACGATAGCATTATACGTTGATGACCTACCTGACGGTTGGAGTTATTGTATTGGTTCGGACTGTGCAACTTCTATCACTGTTCTTAAAGGTCAGACAAAGAGTTTCGAGTTGAAGGTCACCTCTAGTCCTACGGAGGCGGCAGATACTATGAATGGTGCTTTCATGAGTCTGGTTGGAGTTTCAGGACTTAACAACAAGGTAACGGGCTATGACACTTTCACAGTTTACACCAATCCAGTTTATAACCTGGATGTGGAAACTCCTTCAGACCGAAAGGATGGTGAATCCGGGGAAACAATTCCATTCCAGCTTACAGTTACCAATAATGGTAACGCAGTTGATTACGTAAGTTTGCCATCAGCAATAGCTCCCGCAGGGTGGATTTCTACTTTTTCACAATCATCATTCACTCTGGCTCCCTCTCAGTCCAAGGTAGTATACCTCAATGTGGAGATTCCAGCTAATGTATATGGAGGAGATAATGTAATTCAGGTCAAGGTATCCTCTGATCAGTCTGGCCAAACTATAGATATGGAATTTGTAATATATGTTCCTGAAATAGCCGATATCGATGTTGAATTGAAAACAACAGCTGGGGATGTGACTGCCGGAGCCACTGGCAAATTCATCGTCAGACTGTCAAATAACGGCAATACGATTGAGAGCCTGAGCCTGTCAATTGAGGGAAAGCGTTCTTCGTGGTTCTCTCTTCCTTCTGATACCATTGATTTGGAACCGGGTGGTTATCAGGAAATTATCATTGAGGTAAATCCTCCAATCACTCAGGCGGCAGGAGAGATGTCAGGCACTCTGAATGTGACTTTGAGTAGTGATACCTCGAAGACCACCAAGACAGCCCTGCCTTTCACCGTCCTTAAGTCTTATACGATCACAGATGAAATTCCAGAAGAGGAAGATGAAGGTTTGTTTGGCCTTCCAGGTCCCGGCCTGATCTCGGTGTTGCTGGTAATCACGCTTCTATCACGTTTGAGGCGGAGAATCTGAATCTCAACTGTGAGTACGCCGATAGGGACGTACATTCGTTCAGGTAAGGCTTCTGAATTACCTGGTGAGGCAAATGAATTGGCATCTGTCTTGGAAGAACACTCAGATTCTCTGATTGAGATAAATCTGGAGTCGGAAGGTATTCCATTATCACTAATTAGGGATGCAAGTATAATTCAGGCTAGAAGTAAGATAAAGAGTCAGTTAACTCCAGACAAGGATCTGATTCAGTCGATAGAAGCATTGGATGAGGCACACGAAACAATCAACGTAGTGTCAGAGAGATTGACAGCCTGGTACACTCAAGTAACCGGGGAGCCACGAATGCAGGTCGAGGAGATATTGGAACTGGAGACTCTACCTTCTAGAATGGGAATATTGAAAGATTTCTATATGTCAAACAAGACACTGATTGCCGAGCTCTCGAGATATTTGGATCAAGAATCTCCCAAAGTCTTTCCAAATCTAGTTAAGATTCTTGGCACACAGCTGGCAGTTAGAATTGTAGCAGCTGCAGGGAGCTTGTTTAGGTTAGCACGTATGCCAGCATCTACCATCCAATTGCTTGGAGCCGAGAAAGCCTTGTTCAGACATCTGTCTGATGGTTCCCCTCCCCCCAAGCATGGTCTCTTGTATCAGCACCCGTCTGTAAAACAAGCGGTGAGAAAAGACAAGGGTCGCGTTTCTAGAAAATTAGCTGCAAAGGCGGCCATTGCCTCTAGAATTGAATATTATGGAGATAAGAATGAGTGAAAAAAACGAACCAAAATCCTGGCCAACAACCTTCGGTTTTGGTTTGTTAATGGGTGCTGCGGATGCGGTTCCGGGAGTGAGTGGAGGTACAATTGCACTTATCATAGGCATATATCAGAAGCTGATAAGCTCAATATCAACCTGTCTAGATTTTGTAAAGGATAAGTTCCCATCACATTCCCGATCCGAATTTTATTCGACTTTTAATTTTCTCTTTCCACTAGGTTGTGGGATGTTGTGTTCTTATTATGTAGTCACCAAAATCTTGGTAGGGCCCGATGATTCTCCTGGTTTGTTGCGTCAAGATTCAACAGGACCTTACATATTCTCATTCTTTTTTGGTTTAGTACTTTTTAGCATAAGAGAACCATGGCGTTACGTCACTACTCCTGAGCCCAAGCACTATGTTCTGGCAGTAGTAGGAGTATTGATGGTTTTCATTTACACTAGCTTTACTTTAGAATCTGATAGTGACAGTAAAGTTATGCTAATTGTTGGCGGGATGTTTGCTTTCACAGCTATGTTGCTACCTGGTGTAAGCGGGGCTTTAGTCCTTCTAACCCTTGGGCAATACAATTCAATAGCTAGTTCGTTTCATGGAGGTGGTCTGGAGCCACTTATGTATCTGATTCTGGGCGGCATAATCGGTTTGTTTACGTTTGTTCCAGTTATGAAGTACATGATAGATCAATATCTTGACAATACAATGGCAATGTTAGCCGGATTAATGTGTGGTTCGTTGATTACGTTGTGGCCTTGGAAAGAAAGCTATGACGGAGAAGGACTGTCTCCCAATCTATATCTTCAGGTCCTTGAAGATTTCACGTTCGCCTCTATATTCTTGACCTTCTTATTTTTTGGTGGCGGAATAGCTGCTTCATATGGATTAAAGCAATTTGAGTCCCAAAACAGGTCCTAAATCGCTACGAGAGCTTTTAAAAAAACCCCCCTTGTGAAGGCAATAATGCGAGTACTCATTGGGGGTGCTGGTGAGGTTGGATTCCGTGTCGCCCGGGACCTTGTTTATCGAGGACACGAGGTGACGTTAGTAGATTCCAATCCCGCTGCCGTAAAGCGTGCACAGACCCTAGATGTGCAAGTCTTCCAGGGAAATGCCGCTTCGCCAAGGCTTCTGTTTGATGAAGCCTCTTTAGAGGAAGCTGATGTATTTATTGGGGTAACCGGAAAGGATGAAGTTAACATATTGGGTTGTACTCTTGCCAAACAAGCAGGTTGTAATACTATAGCTAGAATCAATAATCCGGCATTCACAGATCTACCGTCCGAACAAAACCATCAGCAAATCTTCGGGGTCGATGCTTACGTTAGCCCAGATGAATTAGCAATGCACCGGATATGGCAAATTCTCTCTAGGCCAGCTCTGACCAGGTTGGAACATTTTTCGGTGGGCAAACTTAGAATTTTGGAGGTCAGGCTGAGCGATAGTTCACCTTCAGTCGGTCGCCCTCTTGGGAATATTTCCATGCCACCTCATTGTCGTATTGTTCTGATTGCGCGGGAAGAAGGCGTAATCATCCCTACGTCCAGTGACACATTGATGCCC
>DQOP01000102.1 GCA_015658585.1 Candidatus Poseidoniales archaeon
AGCACAAGGTGCAGGTGCAGATAGGGTTTCTATGGGAATGCGTAAATCTTTCGGTAAGACCGTCGGTACTGCTGCAAGAGTCAAAGCCGGTCAAAAACTTATAACTTTACGAACATCTGATGAATTTCTTGTACAGGCGAAAGAGGCTCTTAGAAAATCGTCTCACAAACTACCAACACCTTGCAGGATTAACGTGGACCAAGCATAAATGGCTGAAGTCGTGAAGAAACTAGGTTTAGCCAAACTTGATGGTTTTTTGTATTTTGTAGAGTCCGATGGAACCGTATGGAAACATCAGGGCGGTCAGAAAACTATTGTCTCAAAAAGTAAAATCAAGAGAGAAGAAGGCTATCTCTATTTTATAGATATGAACGGGGATTTGGCCAGAAGATCTAATCCCCAACAGAGAGACAAGGAAACAAGCGAACTTTTCAAGCCTGGTACCCAAGTTACAAGAGAATAATAATCTATTTTAGATGTTTGAGTCATTGCTGATAGCTGGCGTTTTACTTGGGGCTGTTGAAGGCTTCAAACCTGGACCACTTCAGACCTTGGTTATAACTGAGACTTTGAAGAGGGATTGGAAGGCAGGCCTCAAGGTTACTCTGGCACCATTAGTGACCGATGGTCCAATAATTCTTCTCTGTGTCCTAGTTGTATCCAGTTTGAGTAACTTCGGCCAGTTCTTTGCGTTTATTTCTTTCGCCGGTGCGATTTTTCTGCTATATATGGCATATGAGACCTTCATAATTGATGAAGTGCAGATCGATGAGGTGAATTCAGGTAATTCACCATTCTACAAGGGAATTATTACTAATCTACTAAATCCCAATCCCTATGTGTACTGGACACTTATTGGTTCACCGTTTTTGATTAAGGCTTTCGAAGAGGATGCATTCATGCCTTTTGTGTTTCTTTTTTCTTTTTTCCTAACATTCATCCTGTGCAAAACTTTCACAGCTATTCTGGTTGGACGCTCTAGAACTTTCTTATCCAGTCGTAGTTACTTCTTAATTCTGAAGATTCTTGCATTAATCCTGGTTGTTTTTGCCTTGATCTTTATTCAGACTGGTTTGTCATATCTCTAACTACCAGAATTTCCACCAAGGTTTTTGATTCTTCTGTGTTCTTTGTCTCATATCCATTGCATAATCATCATCGCCTTCAGACAGACCTTTGATAATTGCCATATCCATACTGCGGTATGCGAGTTTACCTGCTGGATTCATATCCCTTAGTACTGAGAGTGCATTACTTGGTAGCTCAGCCAGCAGTTCTATTCGTTTTCTGTCAAAATCGATTTGTGCATCTGCACTCATTTTCTGACCTACGGCTTCGGAGACTAACGATGACAAATCAATATCTCCGTCTTTTTCCTTTTCTCTAAACCATAGAGCAAATCCGGCCAGAAAACAAATCTCACTTTCAATCCATTCTCCTACAGTCCTGTGATCTAAATCCCTGGTGATACAGTCATTCTCAGTCCAATAGTCTTTCGCATGATCAGCAAACTTTGTTTCCAAGAGATTGGTAAGAATTTCAATTTCCCCCTCCCTGAGTTTGACTTTCCGCGATATGTTCTGGGCAACCCAACTATATTTACAACAGATCTCAAGTTCTTCTTCTCCTTTTTTTTCAAAAAAAGAATCCGCTCCGGGACCAGAGATTAATGAAGCTATATCTTCAACAGACAAACCACTTTTGTTGCTAGCTTCCTCAATAGTTGTACTATCTTCTATTAAAGTTAGGAACAGTCTTCCCAGATCCCCATCACCTGGTTCTTTCAGGGTATCACCCTACTGCCATGAAAATCACCACAGATACAATCCTCCAGATGGTCTAAATTAGTAATCCAGCATTGGCTGTGTTCGGCAATCCTGGCAGCACACTCCAATTTTCCAACCAGCCCACCTGTCACATCTGTAATTCGCTCCTCTCCGTAATATTTCTTTATGGATTCTCTGGTTTCTGAATCTACTAAAGGTATTATTTCCGACTTTTCATCCTCAGGCCTTCCTTTCATAACTCCCGGATAGTCCATTACAAATACCGTGAGTCTGGGTTCATAGATTCTGGCTAATTCCATCATTATCACATCACCACTGAGTATGTTGATTCCTTGAATCAGATCTTCAGTAACATCACCAAAAGTTACCGGTATTTTTCCTTCTTTGAGTGGCTTGTCAAACTCATGCACTGGAAAGTTTTCTATTTTTCTTGAGCCCCTCGTCCTCATTGATTGTGAGGGAATGACTGATTTGGTCTCTATTCCAGATTCTTGGAGTCTTCCACAGAGGAGTTGGTTCAATTCATGAACTTGTTTCCTAGCCTCCTTTATAGCTTTTTTTTGTTCCTGACTGCCGTTTAATCCTTCAGCAAGAGCGTATCTTTTAGCAATAGGATGTCCATAAGATCCAGCCCCATGGACTATGATCATGTTTCTTTCTTTATCCTTTAAAATATTGCAGATCCTGTCAAGCACCTTATGGTTAACTTTCGGTATCTCACTTTTCTTATCAGTAATCACTGAACCTCCAAATTTCAGGATAATGATATCTTCCGGCATTGATACTCTGAGGTCTATAGCTGACCAGTCAAAAAGATGCAGTACCTTGCTAAATAGTGGGTTCTTTGCCGCCGTGTGCAGAATAAGATTCGCCTTGCTTTGTTTGGTGCATTGTTTTACAATATAACTCAGGGTTTGGCTTTTACCATAGTCAGATTGCAAGCTGAGGCATTAGGAGATTTTAGGACTCTGGGTCTGGTTGTTGGATTACCCAATTTTGCCCTGGTCGCTGGTTCTACATTCTGGGGTGTTGTTGCTGATCGTTGGAAAAATAGAAGGGCGGTGGTAGTTCTCTGTTCAATTCTTTCAGCAGTTTTGTACATTCCTTTGCCCTGGTTGGGACCCATGGGACTCGTTACAGTCCGGACTATCCAATCCTTCTTTTTGGGAGGTATGGTTCAGATTGCAACATTATTCTCCGAGCTTGATCCAGATGCTAGAGCGACTTTGATGGGAAAGTTAGAGGCAGCGTTAGGATTTGGTTGGGGTGCCGGTGCTTTCCTTGGTGGTTTTTTGGTGATATCAGGAGATTATGGTTCTGCACATCCCTCGGTGATCCTTTCGTTCCTGCTGACTGCATCCATAGGTGTATTTGCAGTAGTAGGATATATGGGAGCCACTGAGCGTTCAGTTTTAAGAATAGATGAAGATTTGGACTTTGCCCCCTATTTCTGGAAACTTTCACGCCTTTTCATCACTACCT
>DQOP01000034.1 GCA_015658585.1 Candidatus Poseidoniales archaeon
AGTCACGCGCTCTAAAAGGGTTATGGGTGATTAGGGTAAAAGTAGTGTTAATTTTATCTTTACACCGCCATCTGTGGTTTGATGTCATCGTCATGTATTACAGTAACAGGGGCTGCAGGTCAGATAGGCTATAGTTTACTCCCTAGAATCGCAGCCGGTGAGATATTCGGTGCTGAAATGAAAGTTTCACTAAAATTACTTGAGATTCCTTCAGCTTTGGATGCCTTGAACGGTGTTGCAATGGAATTACAGGATTGTGCTTTTCCACTTTTGGATGACGTGATGGTAACCTCGGATCCAGACGAGGCATTCAGCGGTTCAAACCTCTGTCTTCTGATTGGAAGCAAACCAAGGGGACCAGGCATGGAGCGTTCTGATTTGTTAAAGGACAATGGAAAAATATTTGTTGGTCAAGGAAAGTCAATTGCAGCCAATGCAGCAGACAATTGCCGTATTGTGGTCGTTGGTAATCCTTGCAATACTAATTGTATGATCGCAGCCTCACAATCTGACAGATTTGGTCCAGAACGTTTCACGGCTATGACTCGTCTTGATCAAAATCGAGCGGTCGCAATGCTTGCTGAAAAAGCAGGAACGGATGTTACAGAGGTGTCTCGAATGGCAATTTTTGGTAACCATAGTCCCACTATGTTTCCGGACTTTTCAAACGCATTGATATCGGACAATCCCGTAACAGAAGTAATTTCCGATCATGATTGGTTGAAGAACCAATTCATTTCTGCAGTCGGAAAGAGAGGGGCGGCTATAATCAAGGCACGTGGTCTTTCAAGCGCCGCATCTGCGGCCAATGCATTGATTAATCACTGCCAAAGCTTGGACACAGTTGACGGTAAAATTCATTCAGTTGTGGTCCACAGTAAAGGGGAATACGGATTTACGGAAGGAGTATGGGCGGGAATGCCAGTCCGAACTGTTTCCCATGGAAATTACGAAATCGTTGAAGATTTCGAACATGATGAGTTTGCTAAGGCAGCAATAGCCAAAACAAACGCCGAACTTGTTTCGGAAAGAGAATTGGTATCCGTTTTTCTCTAAACGGGCCCAGCTTCAGCGTAGTCACCAAAGCTTTCGTATTTCGCAAAATTATCTTTGAACAACTTAACCAAGTCACCAGCTTTTTTATCGTAAGCTTCTTTGTCCTTCCAGGTATTTTTTGGATTTAGTATTCCATTTTCCACTCCAGATACAGAATCAGGAATTAGGACCTTGAAAATTGGATCGGGAACAAAGTTTACATCCTCTAATTCCCCATTCAATATAGCCGACAACATCCTTCTGGTGATTGGCAAATCTATTCGTTCTCCAACACCGTAAGCACCTCCACTCCATCCAGTGTTAACTAACCATATCTGGGCCTTGTGTCTCTCTAGTTTCTTACCTAGAAGTTTAGCGTAGGTTGCCGGGTATTGAGGCATGAATGGTGCTCCAAAACAGGTTGAAAAAGTAGCCACTGGTTCAGTGATTCCTCTCTCTGTACCGGCGACTTTTGCCGTGTATCCGCTCAAAAAATGATACATGGCCATCTCTACAGTCAACTTGGAAATTGGAGGAAGAACACCAAAAGCATCGCAGGTCAGGAATATTACATTGCGTGGATGTCCTCCCTGTTCTGAGGGTTCTATGTTTTGAATATAATTGAGAGGATATGAGACTCTTGTATTCTCGGTGATTGATCCATTACTATAGTCAACGGTACCATTTTCATCCGTAACAACATTCTCAAGGAGAGCCCCGGGCCTAATGGCGTTGTAAATATCAGGCTCTTTATCAGGGTCAAGATTGATTGTCTTAGCATAACATCCACCTTCAAAATTGAAGATTCCTTCATTAGACCATCCGTGTTCATCATCACCAATTAATCTTCTATCTGGGTCGGTAGACAGAGTTGTCTTGCCCGTGCCACTAAGGCCAAAGAACAAGGCCGAATCCTCCTTCTTTCCTATGTTTGCTGAACAATGCATTGGCATTACGCCTTTGAGCGGAAGGTAATAATTGAGGGCTGAAAAAACGGATTTTTTAATCTCCCCACCATATTCAGTTCCCCCTATTATGGCCATTTTCTTGTCAAGGTTTAGAACAATAAAGACTTTGGAATTAAGACCCATCTTTTCCCAATTCTTGACGTCTGTAGAATAGGCATTCAGGATTGTAAATTCGGGAACGAAATCAGTCAGTTCTTCAGCGCTTGGTCTTATGAACATGTTGTGTGAAAAGTGCCCTTGCCATGCTTTCAGAGTAACCACTCTCAGTGGAAGTTGGTATCTTTCATCAGCCCCTGCAAACCCATCAAAAACAAAAAGTTCTTTTCCATTCATCTCGTTCTTGACAATATTTTCCAGCTCATCAAATGCTTCTTCACTAAGAGGTTTGTTAATTTCACCCCAGTCAATCAAAGGTTCGGTTGATTTACTCTTTACGATGAAACGGTCGTCTGGTGATCTTCCTGTATAGATTCCCGTATCAACAATCACGGTGTTGTTATCAGATAGTCTTCCTTCGCCTCTTTCAAGTTCTAGTATCTTCCATTCATCCTGTGTAAGATTACAATGTAAAGCGGATGGAGTTATGCCCATCTGCTCCATCTTACTGAACATAGCCGGTCGCACACGAAACCGTATTTATAATTGAGGGATGACATTTAGTACTACAGTGTTTAGACAACGCTCGAATCCCAAGACATACTTTCATACTAGGGCCGGTGGTCTAGGGGTTATGACGTCGCCCTTACAAGGCGAAGATCGGCGGTTCGATTCCGCCCCGGCCCACCATTCACGCCGTAAGCAGAAGATGTTAGGTCAAAATTTCCTGATAGATCAAAAGATTGCAGATCGGATTGTCACCGAAGCATTGATTGAGGATGGTGAAAAGATCTTGGAAATAGGGCCTGGGCGCGGTGTTCTAACCGAAAGATTGGTACCCCTAGGCAAATTATTGGCAGTTGAAAAGGACAAGTGGCTAGCTGTTGTCCTCAAACAGAAATTTGCAGACCTGGCTGAAATAGTGGAAGACGACATTCTGAAATTTGATATTCCGGAGATTGATGTGATCGTAGCCAATCTGCCTTATTCTATTTCATCCCCAATTCTGTTTAGGTTATTCGATTTCGAATGGAACCGTGCCATTCTAATGTTTCAGGAAGAATTTGCCAATCGGCTTATCGCCAAACCCGGTTCCAAAACTTATGGCCGTCTATCAGTTATGGCCAATCACTACGCTAAAATAACAAAACTGTTCAAAGTTTCTAAGACGGCATTCCAGCCCCAACCCAAGGTGCATTCGCAGGTGGTCCGATTGGTTCGCCATTCACCAGATTATGAATTATCAGATTTTGGTAATTTCGAGAAAGTTGTAAAATCCATCTTCATGCATCGGCGCAAAAAGATTCGAAATTGCTTGAAACTTACTTTTCCTAATATAGAAGTAGAGGATTTGGAACATATGGACCAGAGGGCCGAGGTTTTGTCTCCCAAGCAGATAGCCAATTTATCCAATCGGATATTCGAAAGACTGTCAGAATAATTTCTTCAGAAGAAGCATGTCCATTAAACCGGCTTTAACCTTGAGGTTTGCTTTCATGAAGGCCTTAATGGGTGACATGGTCTTGGATATAAGCGCCTCAAGAATTTCAGAGGAGGCGGTAACAATCAAATCTGAGTTAGTATCGTCAGTTCTTTCAAAATCTCCAAGTTTAAGATTTTCGAGTTTGCTAACATAATTGTCGCCATCCAAGACGCAAATACAGATGGTTCTGGTCTTTCCCTCTATCATTTTAGCCATTCCAGTGTCATCTTTTATTTTAGAATTAAATTCTATAACTTTTTCATTTAGCAATTTGCTTACATCAGTCATTATCTTCACCGAATTCTTTCAGAGTCCTTATGGGACGTATTCTCTCTAAAGTTTTCCAACTTTTTCGAGTTCCCTTAGGCCACTTTCCTTTATCAGCATAGAAGCTCTCTAAAAACTTAATCGTTTTTTTGTCACTAGGATATCCGCTTCCAAAATCCCCAATTTTATCTTTAATTTTCTCAATTTCCATTTCCCTTGTTTCTTTGGCGATTATGGATGCCGCTGCAACTACTGGTATCTTTACATCGGCTTTGTGCATGGATATAATGTCCGTATCATTCTGATTTGTCAGTCCCTTCTTGATTTCATTTCCGAACCTATCCTCATTTACGTCGGCAGCGTCAACATAGGCTACCTTTGGGTTTAGTTTGCTGATTAGCCTTTCAAAGGCTTCCCGGTTTAACTGGTTCAATTTATTTTCCCTTCTATATTCATCAACAATCTCTGGCTCAATGATTTCAACAGCATAGTGAAATTTATTCTTGATCAAATCGGCCAATTCTTTTCTTCTCTTTGGTGTTAATTGTTTAGAGTCTTTGAATCCCAGATTTTCAATATCTTTAGCGTTATCGACCTTGACCGCTGCAACAACCAATGGTCCTATCACCGGTCCTTTCCCAGCCTCATCGACACCGCAGATCATGTTTCAAGAGCTAGATGTGCCCAATTCCGGGCCATAAAATAGATTGCCGCCATTTCTGGTAATTCAACAACACTTTCAGGTTTTAATGTGGCAATCCCATCCCCCATCGTAACTGGGTGATTTACGATAGAACGGACCTTTACAGGCTCTTCTCCAAAGGCGATAGCTTCTTTCATAGGATCGAATGTTTCCAGTTTATTGGTGGTGATTACAGTTACTCTAAGACCTGAACCACCATGTAAAGACCCAGGTAAACGAATGAGGCGATGTATGTCTCCAGTTACAGGTTCATCAGGATAGATTGCAGTTTCTTTTAGGGCTATTCGGACTAACTTCTTTTTAGAAGCCTTAGAAAGTTTGTTGAAGAGTTTTTCATTATCTTTTTTTAGGTCTCCAGTATTGATTCTTATTCCTAACTGTTTAGTTATCTTTTTCAGTTCTTTGGGCTCATGCTCCCTG
>DQOP01000076.1 GCA_015658585.1 Candidatus Poseidoniales archaeon
CCTCATTTACTGTCGAGAAAACAACCTTTGTAGCCGATATAAGGCAAAGTATAACCAAAGTGACCAAGGGAATAAGTGACTACGTAAAAGAAAAGGCCGGAACTGCTGAGGATGAAGATACCCGAATTTTTTTGGAAATCGAAGGGAAGAAATATGATCGAGAACTGATTGAGATAGCTCAGGAATTAACGGAGAAGGAAGAAGAAATAAAATTGGAGGGAAGCAAGAAACTGTTCCTTAAAATTAAAGATTATGATGACTATACGGATATCGAAAAGCGTACCGTAAGCTATATTCGTAAAAAATTCAAATTCACTAGTGAGGCAAACCAATGGTTAAGAACCGAAATAAAAAGATGGAGCGCAACCAGGAAGAGGCACAAGGAAACCAAAGACCCTACCAGTTCGGAATTTAAGAAGAAAACTGTTGTTTCAGCGGTCTTTACCAATCTCAAGGACGCTTACAACTGGGACAATCTGAATAACTTGGGAGAGAAACCAAAAACGCCATCCCAGTGGGCAGGCGTATTGCTCTCAATTGTTTTTGTATTGGGAATCTTATCAGGTGTAGCCTACGGACTGAAATGGAGCAATCAAGAGACCCAATGGGACAATGAGGGATTATCCGCAGTCCATGGTACTGTAATTGATGAATATGGGAACAGCCTCGAGGGAGTCAAAGTCGAAGTTGGTGACAAAAAAACAGATACCAATAAGCAAGGTAAATATTACCTGTATGATTTGACCGGAGATGAAGCCAGATTGAATTTTGTTATGGAAGGATATGGAACCGTTGTCGTCTGGATGAATATCAGGGCCGATGGAACTAATATCATGGAGATTGAAATGAATGAGGGGGAAGAACAGACAAACTATGATTATCGGAAAAACGTTGCAAAGCCCTGGCCACCGAATTATACCCTGGCCCCCATATTTATGATCGCCTCGATAGTAGCCTTGATAGGCAGTTCAGCCGCTCTCCTCCATCAGAATTTCAAGATAGCTATCTTAGGGTGCTTGTTTGGTGTCCTGAGTTATGGGTTCCTGATCGGTAGTGTTCTATCTGTGGTTGCCCTCTCATTGTTGTTGGTTGATAGAGAACGGTTCGAAACAGAGGAATAGATGTCCTCGTGGGAAGTAAAAAGAAAATGGGACCTATTGGGTAAATGGAACAAGACCTTTCTAGTGATACTTTGGGGCTGGACGCTTCTGATCCTGAGCGGCCCATTCATAGTTCCCGAAGGACATGCGGAAGATCTTAGCGGGGTTGTAGGGGGCTACGACAACCGGGATGTCATCGAGCGAATGAATCCCGTTGCAAAGGTGGTCTACTATATCGGAGACCTGAACTGTCATCAGAAGTTAGAACGGTCTTATTCCTACAATCAGAACCAAATGCCTTTCTGTGCGAGGGATGTTGGAATCTTCGCAGGCCTGGCGATTGGTTTTACCTATGCTTTAGGAAGAAGGATTGAATTGACTCTGCCCCTGATATTGCTGTCTTTGGTACCCATTGGCATTGATGGAACCGTACAACTCCTGACGGCTTATGAATCAACCAATATTAGGAGAGTGGTGACGGGATTGATAGCTGGCGGCGTGACGGGGATCGCACTGAAAATAATCGCGAACTCACTGGATCGGAATTAGTTCTCCCAGTCAATGTCTGAATCACAGAATGGGCATTGGGGGGCCTGTTCGGGGACTACACGGTAACACACACTACAGAGTTTGCCAGGGTTGTAGATCTTCTGGTAGGCGAACAATAATACAACCGCAAGAACTAGGAGGGCAACAAGAGCAATCGTGAACAGCATCAATCCCTCTTGAGTTCCTCACCAATGTAGGTGGTCATTTCTTTGGGATTCAGGGCATTCCAATAAAATCGGAAATCTTGGGAGGTAAAACCACCGAGGACGGCAAGAACAAAAAGGAACAGGAAACCTCCAAATGCCGAAAAGAGGAAAAGTTCATACCATCTGTCAACTGGAATATTGGACTGTATCTGCCACATCAGGAGACCCACGAAAATTGCAACCGAAAGTTGGAGGAGAAAAATTGGGCGAGGCAGCATATTGAGGTGTAGGTAACACAATATCCTGAGCGAAAGACCCAGGAACAACTCTGATATCAATATTGCAAGGGCTGCCCCTTCACCCCCCATTCCTGGCAAATCATTGAGACCCAGGTGAGGAATACTTTTTGGAACCAAGGCCAGCATGAGTATAATGCTGAGTGAAGCTGCAAGGATACTAAGTATAGATGTCAGGTCAGGTCGGTTGGAACCTCTCAGAGCAATTGACCATGGTCTATTGACAACTCGAACCAGAGCACCCAAGGCCAGTAACTGCAAGATCGTGGCAGCTGGCAAGAATTCTCGGCTGATAAAAACCTCTATGATCTCACTGGACCAAACAACCGTCATAGCCACTACTGGCATGACCAGCATAGCAATGTATCGTTCGGTATCGTAAACGAGATGCTGGATTTCCTGGTTCTTTTTAGAGGCATGAAGTTTGGAAATGGCTGGAAGAAGCATTTCCTCTACAGCCAAGGCCAAGACTCCTATGAAAATTGCTATACGTTGAACTGCAAAATAAAGGCCGACTTGAGTTTCGGTCCAGAATATTCCAATAAATATTTTGTCGAAATGCTGCCTGAAGATAACGAAAATCGAAGCTGCCGCCACCGGCATGGCATATGATTTATATGAATTGAACGTTGCCTTGTCCGGCTTGGATATGGGGTAGTCCCGGAAATACCAAAGGGAGAGAAGCGATATTACTATGATACCCACGAGATAAGAACGGGCAAGCCAGATTATGCCCCAGCCCATCAATGCTGTGGCTATGAAAAGAAATGAACGAAGGGATGTTCCTATGATATTTGGAATTGCAACTCTGGCGCTTTGCTCTAGACCGCTGAATGTGGCAGTCATCACACCCAGGGCTAGGAATACAATATAGTACAGTACAATTGTAGACAGCAGACCGGGGGTTTGGATATCATATATCTGCTTATCCAGATAGACGGTCCAGAACCAGTAGCAAGAGGCAAAGACCATAAGCATGAAGGATATAAGAACCAATCTTACGGTGAGAAACGTGCCAATACATTTTCCAAGATCAAGTCCTTCGCTAACCCTCTTGACGTGGGCCATGCGAAAACCAAAAAAAGCCAGGAAAGTGAAACCACCGACCAAACTGAGGGCATATCCGAACTCACCGAGAGCCGACGCTCCCATTTTTCGGGCTACAAATAACAGGGCAACCCAACCGATTATCGCATTGATATTCTCGGCAGCGAAAAGTAATGCTATTTTGCGAGAGGTCGCCATTATTCGCGCACAGTGGTTGGGATTTAAAGCCAGTCCTCTTGAGTAAGAATGTGGCCTCAAAACTAATCGTGGCAGGAGTTTTGGCCTTGGATGACCTGAAAACACCCCACGGAAGCGGTAAAGGTGTAGTGGGAGGGGCTGGAATCTATTCCAGTGTTGCATCCAGCCTTTTTACTGAAACTGCATTGGTTGCGGCAATAGGTTATGATTTTCCAGTCGACTTCATTAATAAAATAGAATCCAAAGGTATCGATATCAAATCCGTCAGAAAGCTGGAATATCCCACTTTTCATTGGTCGGGAGAATACAAAGGGGATATGGCGCAAGCAATCACTCACGAAACCGACTTTCAGATAAACGATCATTATGACTGGGAAATAGAAAAAGAACATCGTATGGTCCGGTCGTTGTTATTGTGCAACAATGATCCAAATATCCAAAAAAGAGTATTGGAACAGATGGATGCTGAGATAATCGCTATGGACACGATGAATCTATGGATTGACATTGCCAAGGAGACTCTGAATAATGTTGTTTCACAGGTTGACATTCTGTTCATCAATGATGCTGAAGCACAACTTTACTCAAATTCGGAAAACCAGGATGAAGCGGCCCAGAGATTGTTAGGCAAGGGGCCCAGATACGTCATTATCAAAAAAGGTGAACACGGGGCCTCATTGTACACCGAGGACTCGGTTTCACATCTACCCGCCTTTGCCGTCAAGAAATTCGTTGATCCAACAGGAGCTGGGGACAGCTTTGCAGGGGCAACAATGGGATATCTGACAAATGTGGAAGCACTGGACAAAGACAGCCTAATTGTAGCCATGAATTATGGGGCTGCCGTGGCCTCCATAACTGTAGAAGGATTCGGGACTGCCAGGATAATGGACCTCTCGAAACCAGAGGTTGAAGAGCGATTCCAGAAGTTAAGTGGTGGGCCCGGCCGGATTTGAACCGACGACCACCCGGTTATGAGCCGGGAGCTCCACCAGACTAAGCTACGGGCCCGGTGGCGCCGCTGATCGGATTCGAACCGATGACCGTCCGGTTAACAGCCGGATGCTCTGACCTGCTGAGCTACAGCGGCACTGATGTGTGCTCACTCAAGTATGCTTTAAAACTTCTGCGACGAGCGGAGATTGTATTTATCCACAGTCTTCTTATGATACAATGTCACTAGTGATTATGGTCAGGACACGCCTGACCACAGGCGGCATCGCAGAACCAGTTGTAGCTGACACAGCCAAAAGTCTAGCTAAATTGGGTCATCGAGTAATCCTGCTTGCATGGGATCGGACGGGAATGTTCGAGACCACTACCACTACTGAATGGGGAACTACATGGCGTTATCAAGAAAAATGTACATTGAATGACCCCTTTGTCTTTGCTAGAAAATTACCTGGATTCCTTTGGTGGAGTACGTGGCAGATCCTTGCATTCCATAAACTTGAAAGGGACATTATTCTTCACTATCACGATCTGGATACCCTGCCTGGAGGTGTGTTCACTTCAAAAATATTAGAGAGACCTCTGGTCTATGATTGTCATGAGAACTATCCGGGTTTGGTAAAGGGGGCCGTTTCAAACACGATGGCCAACGGACTGCACATGCTTGAGGCTATGCTACTGAAAAGTTGCACGGGAATAATATCTGCAGGGCCCGCAAATTACGCTAGAATCAAGAACATGCTTGAATCTGGGATCAAGGCACCTTTTGCAGCGACTGAAGAAGAGGCAACCGCAGTTATGAACATGGCACACCGGGATTTTATGAATTCAAAGCTAACCCGGATTGGAAATGTCAAACGACTCGAAACCTATCCCTTGAAGAAAATAGAGAACCGAAAGAGGGGAGAAAATTTCCACATCCTGTATATCGGAGTCCTGGAAAAACATCCTTCCAGAGGGATAATTGAAACCGCGTTGACTGTCAACAAGATGAAAGGTGTCCAGTTTGACATTGGAGGATTTGGTACCATGGTCCCAGCACTGATGAGAATAGAGGGGAAAATGGATAATGTGAACTATATGGGGTCAATCCATCCCGACAATGTTCCTTTGCAGACTATTGAATGTGATGCGGTCCTGATGGCCCTGGACCCAGCAAACATAAACAATCGCTTGAGTGCGCCCAACAAACTATTTGAGGCGATGGCGGCAGGAGTTCCAATAATAACCTGTAAAGAACTCTTGATGGGGCAATTCGTCGAAAGAGAAGGGATTGGAGTAACCTTTGAGTGGGGTCAATGGGATCGTCTCAAAGCGGCAATAATGAAACTGATGTTTGACCCACAGAAATGCGCGGAGATGGGTAAACGGGCAAGAAAATTAGCCGAGAAAACA
>DQOP01000041.1 GCA_015658585.1 Candidatus Poseidoniales archaeon
GTCTCAGGATTGACTTGTGGAGCATGCGGTAAGGAACTGGTTCATGGAACCATCACAAACGATGAAGGGGCTACGGTACACGTTTCAAAATGCCCCGGCGGGTGTGGAAAGATCAAGTCACCCATGTGCTGCGGTAATGATATGCACGACCACTAGATCTTTATTGCATCCAAGCTAACAACAGGTTCATTACCAATAACTTCAGCTGAGTGAGTAGCTCCAGCTGGAACCTCTATCCAGTCTCCAGGTCCCAAATCCACAAATTCACCATACATTCCCATTCTAAAGGTCCCTGACAAAACCGCATCTATCTTGGATTGTCCGTGTTTATGATCACTAAAATATGTTCCCGGGCTATAGGTATAGCTGCTTACCCTGTAACCCCTATCTTCCAATTTTCGCCTTAAAGAACCCTCATTAAGAACTCCATCAACAGAGGAATCCCATCTACAAACTATTACTTCGGGCATCAGAAAATACTTAGGCTATCTGAATTGGCCATTCTATCCAAGGTCTCCGTCACTAATGAATTAGGGCCTAAAACCTCCTTGGCCTTCAAATACACGCAACGAATCTCGTTTCTCTCCAGACCTTCCATGGAGGGCATAATGGTGGAACGAATCGCTCGATCAAGAGCCAATTCGGGACCATATTTCTTGACTGAATTGAAGATTGTGACCATTGAATCAATAATCATGGCGGGCCCTATCTTACGGAAAGTACGTACTCCAACTGCAATTTCATCACCTCTTTTTGGAGGTTCGTCGGGAGCCAGAAACTCAACAAGCTTCTCATGGCATTTGTACATATTCCCATCCTCATCATAGAAATCAAATTTGCGACTTGGGTAATGCCTGCACTTTTCTCCAAATTTCCAAAGTTCATCACCGTCTGCTCTTTCGGGAACCAGACCCAGCTTCTTCAACTTGAAATACACGAACACCGGCATGCGGTGGTACTCATCATCTGGATCTGGAAGACCTATTTCGACAAAAGCGAAACGACGCATTAACGCAAAACCAATATTGAAAAGCGTGTTCTTATCCTGAGTATTCATCGTTCCAATAATTCTGAATTCTGGAGGCATCATGAAGGGGGCACCACCCGTTTCCTTATGTGTCAGGAGAGGCTGTTTGTCCCTATACTCAAATACTGTGAAAAGTTTACCAAAAGCCTCATCGATGTTGGCCCTGTTAAACTCGTCAATTACTAGATAGTGGGGTTTGCCTCTTTTGAGGATTGACAACTCACAGAGTTTTGCTGCTTCTGCAACATATCCATCCTTGAAATAATAACCACCGGAATCATCTGGAGATATCCCTCCAATAACGTCAAAGTTAGACCATTCGGCGTTGGCTGTGACAATGCTATAATTGGGTATCTTGCTTCCATTGGGTTGCTCAATTTCCCCACACAATTGAGTAAGTAATATGTTCGCTAAGGCAGTCTTACCAGTTCCTGGCTCACCAAAGAGCATTATGTTCTTTCCTGAGGTAAGATGAGTGAGTACCTCATCAATAGTCTCCCTGGTCGTGGAATAGGCTTCAGCAATCTTATTAAAATCAACTTCATAATCAATCTCTATCGCTTCTCTGATCGTGGCAGACTGATCAACCTTGTCCATCATTGTCTTCTCGACCAGTTCAAGATCTGGAGTATGTTCCGTGCTGTGCTTCAATTCTATCTGAAATTCATCACCATACTCATCCATCAGGAATTCCATTGCAGAATCTACGCTCCACTCAGGCATTGCCTTTTGCTCCCCTGGAGAGGTTGGTGCAAAAGGGTCCTCACGATTAGGCATGGCCGCGTCGTATGCAGCAGACATCTGTCTTAGTTTCTGTGAACCGAACTTGTAACTCAACCAGAAACCAATAGCCGTAACCAAGGCAGCCAATACAAGATTAAATTGTTCATCCCTATCCCTTGGCCACTCGACATCGTTTCCACCTATTACTATCGGTGCAAGGAAGGTCGCAAAAAGTGCAAATATACCAACCGCAAAAATGGCAAAGTAAGCTACACCCATTGAACCAGGTTCCCCACTTCTCTTTCTGTAGAACGAAACCATACCCACCGTAGTGATACCAAGGGCCATCACTGTGAGGGTGGTATCATTCTCATCCATACCCAGACCACCATCTTCACTGGTGACCACATTGTACGCTAGGATAAGGAACTGAAGCAACAAACCTGATAGTATCATCGAAAAATACTTGGCTTCGACAACATCGTTGATCTTCGTATTGGAAATCAGCCAATTGCCGACTCCTGCAAATAAGAAAGTAGCTGCCATCAACAGAATAATGTTGTCTCCCCCCTTCATAAACAGAGGTAACGTGGAATAATTCTCGAATCCTATTTGTTCACATTCTGTCGGATATTCCAGAGGTACATTTTCTTCCAAATACTGAAGATCCTCCGCACTGAACTCATTGACACAAATTGAGTACGGGCCTAGGGAGTAATTGTAAAACACAGAGGATACCAGCAAGGCTGCGGCAATTATGAAAATGTAAAATGTAGCTGATGGAGGAGCGTCCAATGGCCAACCCAAGGAGGTTCTTACCAGTAATACTCCTGTTGAGACAATTAGACCGACCGTACAAACGAGACCAATTGTAAGAGGTATCGCAAAAATTAGTTTGTTGGCAATACCACCATATACCACAAAGAGCAAGAATTCGGCAATACCGAAAACGAGGATTGGATTTGCGATTGAAGTATTAGATATGCGGGAATAAATATAAAATGCTGAAACCAGGAGAATAAAATTCAGGGCAAAAAACGTGAAACCGCTTATGTATCCCATATTCACAGGGCAACCGTACCTTTCGTCGCCATCGACGATACCGTTCCCGTTGGAATCAGTTACCGCTATGTAGTAACCTTCGTCACCAACTACACCAAATTCCTCATATCTTTCATAATCCCATATTTCACAATTGAATGGGTCACCACTATAGGGTTCTGAGGTCCCACGTCCAATGATAACATCAATGCCTGACTCATTGCTCTTAAAATAGGGTGTAGTAGGCAAAGCGTCATTAGAGGATATCTCAGTAACCGTGGGTACTGTTGAAACAGCTAAACCCATTACTGAAAAGAATAGTAATATTGATGTGATTAACATTGCCGTGGGTGCAACATAATTCAGCTCACCTTTAGTCAGAAATATAGAATCCAGTTTAGAATTAAATCTCTTGAAATTAGAACCAAAGTTGGACCATTGACCTTTAATAAAAGCCGAAACGGACATTGCACTTGGCGGTTCTTCAGTAGACCCTGAATCATCAACCTCAGTTGCGGCAAGAGTTTCTTCAAGCAACTTCTCTTCATCAGATACAGAAGGTTCCTCAATTGTTTCAATCACCTCCTCAGTCTCTGTTGGAACCTCATCGGCTGGGGCTGAAGATTCCAGATCAGAACCGCATATCGCACAGCTTACTTCACTATCCTGCTCATCTTCATATTGACAAACAGGACATGTCTTCATGATTGTAACAGACTCGAGTCATTAAAATGTTAACTGAAAAGAAAAGTTTGAGAAATAGGTGCTGAAGCAAAACGTGAAAAAACAAACCTTAAATAGGAGCTAAAGCAAAAAGTGGTCCCCATGAAAGAGCAACTCCAACAGATACAGGCAGTCGCAATTGTTACTTTTCTATGTGTGCTGATTTCCGTACACAGTGATGGTGATTACGGAAAATGGTTCATAATTGAAGGAATCAGAACGGATGTGATACAAGGTGAAGAAACTAACGATAATGGCACTCTAGAAGACACGACGGATGATACAATTGTTTCAGTCGAAACTGAATTGGGTGATTACAACTTTGTATACAGTTATTACTTGAACTATTATGAACATTACAACGGTGCAGATAGGATCATCAGCAGTGTCTCATACACTAGTGCTGACTGTCAGGACTGTATGAATCAGGACAAGGCCGCGGGAAACATAAAAATCCTGGCTTACGGCACTGCCATAGTTGCCTTGTCGGTTGCCTATATGGCCAATAATTCGATAAAAAGTCTGCATAATAAAAATTTGAGAAGTTCGTTAAGTAGTCTCAAATACGTTGCAATCATAGTGCTCATCTTTGGTTTATTGACTGGATTCTTATTTTACACGACCTGGCCAGAGGCCCTGGCTAATGATGAAAGAATGATCAACAATGAAGAGAACGAAAAACTGGGCTGTATTGTAGAAGGACAAGAACCCAATGAATTCAACTTCTACAATAATATTGATTGCACAGAATATGGTGCCGTTGTTAAAGATGGGGATACTCCTCTTCCCAGTGCTAGGTTAACTAATGTTGAATGGAAACCCGGAATGGGCTTCTTTATTGTTTTGATTGGAAGTACCTTGACTGGAGGAGGAACATTGTACATCCTTGGTAACATTGATGAGGAATGGCAGGCCATACTGAAGAAGCAAGAATTAATAGAAAGGAAACAGGACATACAAGAAAGCGAAGTAGAAAGAAACAAGGACCTTCTCCAGGAATTCGAGGAAACTGAACAGAGTCTGAAGGATGCTGAAAGAAAAATTGAAGAAGTTCGAACGTCTGCCAGCAACATAGATTACAAGGGTATTGAAGACTTGGAATATGAATTAGATCGCTTAACAGCACTAAATCAGAGCGTTAATACTCTCAACAATTCCTTAGAATCCAAATTGAAAACCGCTAGGCTGGCAACCTCGGAAGTAGAAAAACGGGCCCGTATGATCGAGAAGGAACTCACGGACGACCTCTCTGCTAAGAGCAACTTGGAGAAAGAGATTGAGGATATGAGGGGGAAACAAGAAAACGACATGAGGTTGAGCGACCGAATGACACGCGAAATAAGTTCTCTGAGAGCTATGAGTGAAGAAGCGGAGGAAAAAGCCCTGAAAGCCGAGAATAAGCTTAAAGTTGAGAAACCTGAAACAATTAGTGCACTGGAATCGTATGATTCAGTAAAGGCCACTTATGACAAGACCATAGAAGAGAAAAACAATCTTGAAAAAGAAATAGTGGAATTAGAACAACAAACCCTCGAGGCAAATGAGAGGGAAAAAGCAGCCCTCACTGAAAGAAATGATGCTGCACAAAGAAGAAAAGAAATGGAACGGGAAGTGAAACTCATGGAAAAGAACAAGAAGCGAATGAACGATAAATTTTCAGCTTTGACAACAAATTTGGAAAAGGCCAGAAAAGAATTATCTGACACTCGGGAAAAGGCGGCCATTGCCTTGAGCGAACTGGATCTGGAAAGAGAGACTATAATCGAATTGGAGCAGAAAGCTGAAGAACACAGAGCAAAGGAAAAGGAAATTGTTGAAATTACGGATTCGATGAAAGAGTTGCAAGAGCAGGTCAACGAACAAAAGGATACGAACAAAGGTATTGAAGACGAACTCAAGGCCGAAACAAAAAGAAAGAAGAGAACTGAAAAAGATTTATCTGCACTGGAGAAGGCATCCAAACAAGTGAGTAAAGTAATGGAAAGCCTCA
>DQOP01000084.1 GCA_015658585.1 Candidatus Poseidoniales archaeon
ATTGTTGAATCAGGTGCCAAAGCCAAGACAATCCAAAAATATTTGGGTAAAAATGTACTGGTTCGCGCCTCTAATGGGCATGTACAGGACTTACCAACTGGAGGCAAGGAAGGTAGTAAGGCATTATGGAGCCATACTGAGACTGAATTGCCTGACCCGCCTTGGGGCTGGACAGAGAGAGCCGAAAGAAATGTAAGTCGCATTATCGCTGACGGAAATCGTAAAAAAGTGAGTCGGGTTTTTGTAGCCACTGACCCGGATCGTGAGGGAGAATTCATTGCTTGGCGTCTTAGCGAACTTCTATCTGAACTTGGAGAGGTTCAACGAATAACATTTAATGAGATCACGGAATCTGCAATTCAACAATCATTGAAAGATGCAGGTTCAGTTGATATGAACTTGGTTGACGCCGCCAAGGTACGTCGTTTCATGGACCGACTTATTGGGTATAGAGCATCCCGCTTTGCAAGATCCTGGAATCTGAGTTCCATGGGTAGGGTCCAGACACCAACTTTAGGTTTTGTAGTCGAACGTGAAAAGGCAATTCAAGCATTTGTCCCAACACCCTATTGGGCCGTAGAAGCGTTTGCTTTAGGAATTGATTTTAGGGTTCGTTTCCACGAAAAAGACGATCCTTTGGCCTGGCGCGATGAGAAGGGAAAGTTCAACGCACATAGGACCAATGATTCAACTCTGGCAAACAAAGCTCATGAGTATCTTAAACTTGAGGGCAGATTGATAGCCTCCAAAGTCTCACTTAACAATTACAAACGTAGCCCAAGAGCCCCTTTTACAACAGACACTATACTTCAATCAGCAGGACGGAGGTTTGGATGGAGACCGGGCAACACCATGCGCGTAGCCCAAGGACTCTATGAAGCCGGACACATAACTTATATGCGAACTGATTCGACGAGAACCAGTGCATCCGCCCGTCAGAAAGCTAAAGATAAGATAATCTCCACCTGGGGTGAGGATCTGGTTGGTAGAGGTGTTGGTGGAGGTAAACAGAAGGGTGCTGTTCAGGATGCGCATGAGGCCATAAGGCCAACTAATCCACTTTCTGAGCTTCCAAATGGTCTGGATGATTCGCAGTCACGCCTTTATCGTCTGATTTGGTCTAGATTCATAGGCAGTCAGATGAGGGAATCGGAATGGTCTAGCATGAAAATCGAATCCAGGTTAGAGACTTTCGAAAAGCCTCTTGATGGAGATACTAAATGGCGAGTAAGTCCAGGTTGGGAACTAGCTTTTGAGAATCTGGATAAGAAGCCTGCTACATCTCCTCCATCTCCTGCAATTACGGAAGGAATCACTCTTAAGTTAGATGACAAAGAGGAAAATCCAAATTTGATTGAGGACCAAACAAAACCTCCCAATCGGTATACCCAGCATGGTTTGGTTGCCCTCATGAAATCAGAAGGGATTGGTCGTCCCTCCACTTATGCTACAACGATAAAGAAATTGCTTGATAGAAAATATTGTAATGACAACAAAGGTCGTCTCAAATCAACTGAGGATGGGATGATGTTGTGGGATGAAGTCACTCCGTTCTATAATTCGGAGAGCCAGGAGACCAGTTTATTTTCAACGTCTTTCACTTCAAGGATGGAGTCTGATTTGGACCAGATAGAAACGGGAGTAAAAGATCCAGTTGTGGTCTGGGACGATTTTGTATCTTCATTTAGGGACTTACATGAAAAAGCATTGGAAATGAAGAAGGAAAGACCAACACGGAGACAGATTGAATATTATGAGCGCTTGGCATCCTTGATTTCAGATGAGGATCTTAACAAAATTCTGGATGGCCGGGACCCATTTTCAATGGATGGCGAGAAAATTGGTGAGGTTATAGACGGACTGAAAAAAGCTACTGCGGATGTTGTCTTGCCTGCATCAGCTAAGCAGCTATCATACATTGAAAACTTAGTTAGTACATTGGAACTTGATGAATCAGCGGCCTGCGAGTTGGTTGAATTAGAACGTTTTGATGAGTTAACAGGTGGCAAGTCAGGAACTGCAAGTTCGTTGATAAGCAAGCTACGAGAGAAGACAGATTCCATACCTCGGAAGCCGAGCCCAAAACAGCTAAATTTTATTAAGAATCTGGTTAAGAAGGCTGAATTGGAAGAGGAAGCAGCCTGTAAATTAGTTGGAGCAGACACCTATTCCGATCTTTTGGGGGGGCGTCAAGGAACTGCTAGCAAGTTGATAGAAACCTTGCGCAAGCGCTCTTCAAAGTAGGATGGTCAGGCTGTTTTTTGCTTTGGAATGTCCAGGCTTGGAGACTGAAGGTTTACCCAGAACCTATATTTCTGAGAAAGCTAGGAATTATCATGTTACGATTGCTTTCCTGGGCGAGAGACCTAATTCTGAGTTTGAAGTCCAAAGAGTTGCGGATGTCTGTATTGGTCGACTTCCATTGGAATTGGAATACCAGAAGTTGGGAGCCTTTCAGAAACCATCCAATGCACGAGTCTTGTGGATGGGAGTTAAATCTTCAGGCATTCAGGATTTGGCGTCCAGAGTAAGGCTAGTTTCTAAGTCTGAGGACCGCCCATTCTTGGCTCATGTGACGATTGCCAGATTCAGGAAGCAGACCAATTTGGAAGATCTTATTTCAAAACATGTAGATACGCAATTTGGTAAGGGTTCAGTGTCAAATCTTATTCTTTTCAAGTCTGAATTGATGAGGCTGGGAGCAATTCACACCCCGCTTTACTCAGTAGACGGAAAGGGCAAAGTCGAGCATTTAATATAGAATCTGTAAACCAAAGATAGTTTAAGCAAGTCCTAAATCGTCGACACGTGTCGACAATCCGACTTTTAACAGCCTCTACCGGCAAAGCTGGTGAAAAAACGCTCCAGATTGAGCAATTAGCAAAATGTTTGCAGAGTATCAATAGTGGTTGGTTGGACATTCTGAATCCTGGGGAAGCTGAGAAACAATTTATGCTTGATGAGCTTGGTTTCCATCCGCTTGCTGTCGAAGACTGTTTTGCTGATCCGGTTGATAGGGCCGAGCATTATGACAATCATCGGTTCGTGGTCTTGAAAGCAAGAGATGCTGATTCTGAACTTGATACGGAATATCTTCTCGTCTTCTTGTCCGATAGTCTTCTGGTCACTGTCCGAAACACAGTGTTACCATCAGTTGAGCGTTTCAGAGGGCGTTACCGTTCGATCAGGCGTCAGAAGAGGCTTGAAAGGGGACCCGAATTTTTGCTTTATGAATTGTTGGATTCAGTTGCAGATGATTGGATGGATATATTATCTACATACAGTGATAAATTAGACGATCTGG
>DQOP01000002.1 GCA_015658585.1 Candidatus Poseidoniales archaeon
GATCTTCCTGACGATTATGGGGGCGAGCTTTGCAGGCTGGCCACAGGATGCCTTCGATCTGGAGATTGAAGGGAAGACAGGGGTATGGGTGCTGATTACTAAGAGTGACTACGAACTGGCCAAGGATACCGATGGAGATTATTCGAATTTCGAACCCGGTGACTCGGTCTGGATTGAAGGTGAGTTGAATGAAATCCAATATTATGGTGATATCGAAGCTCGGTTATTTCCTGAACTAGGCGCTGGCCTAGAGCCTGCTGTAGCTCCCGGCGATAGGGGGCTGGTAATCAAAAAAAGTGAATTTGGGCCTCTCTTTTCGCCATTTGGTGACGATTCAAATAATACTATAATCAATTACGCAAACGGGGAGAACATTAGGCCAGAGGACACCAACAAAAAAGAATTTTCGGATGCCACACTTAATTCCGCTCTGTTTAATGATGTTGTATTCAGGGATGTTATATTTTCGAATCTCACCTTGAATGACACGTTCTTTGTGGATTGTACTTTTGACAGAGTCACTTTTTACAACGTCGATTTTAACAGGACCGTATTTTCGAACAGCTCGTTCAATACTGTCTTTTTCAACAATGTCAGCGTTAAGAACAGTAAATTCGATAATGACGACTTCATTCATTTATGGGTCAAGGATTCCGAATTTGACAATACTATATTCGACAAGACCGATATCTACGGGTCCAAATGGTCCTACACCTCTCTGGAGAATGGTAAGTATCAGAGAGGGAATCTGAATGTTGTCATCTTTCGCACTCTTACGGTCAACAACTTTGCACTGAATGATGCACACATCAAGAACGTCCTGGATGTTCCAAACAGCGCTACCTTTGATTTTACTTACATGATGGTCGGAAAGACCGAAATCAGGGTCGATAAAGACATCGAAGGCTATTATCCCCTAGGCCAGAACATGCTCGTATCTGCAGTGGTTGGCGAAGATGGGATCGGGGCAGGTATAGAAGGAGAGGATGGCGAATGGGTTGGAGACATCTCTGGGGAAGGATTCAGCAGGGAGGGGTCCGCGATCAAGGAGAATCTCAGTTACGAGTATATGGTCGCCCAGAACCCAGAAGGGGCTTCTGGTTACATGATTACCAACATTCTGAGAATGAAGGATGGAGGAGTTGACACCACTTTCAAATACACTATATTCTTCAATTTAATAACATTCGTCGGAATGGTCATAATTGTCTATGCCATAGGTACTCTCAGCACAATCTTCTCACTTTTGAAATTCTTTTCGCCTTTCTTTCTGACTGTTGGCTACTTTATCCTATTAGCACTAATCTTGAGTGAAAGGGGATTCTGGGATATGGTAAATTTAATGGCGCTCTATTTTTTCCCTCCCTTTGGTAAGGAAACTGTGATCCCAATAGGGATTGCCCAAGGTATACCGTGGATGGTTCTGGCAGTTAGTATTGCCTTTGTTGACGTTGTTGTCTGTCTATTCCTGATATGGAACTTTGACCTTGCGAAGAAAATACCTTTCATCGGTAGCGGAATCAAACGAGTGCAAGCCAAAGGTGTTTCTATACTGGAAAACATGCCTTGGGTCGAAAGACTGACCTTCTTTGGAATTGTGATGTTCGTTATGATACCTTTCCAGGGTTCAGGAGCCTTTGCAGGCACTATTCTTGGTAGGGCAGTGGGATTATCTGTTTCAGCCAACCTGTTGGCTGTTGGTCTGGGGGCTTTGATTGGTTCTGTTTTGATTGCCTTGTCCGTAATCTATGGACTAGGGTTCCTCAGCTATCTAGCACCTCTCCAGCTTGCAGGTTTCATAATTTTCATAATGATCTGTGGAACCTTGTACTTCGTTTACCGGCATTGGGACGAGCTAAGTATGGACGAATTTACCCAGACGTTAGGCCTGCACCGTGATGGTGTGATTGGGGCACCTCTGACAGCTGCTGGAGAAATGGTAGGCGCTGCTGGTGGCACTGTAATAAAAGTGGCCGAGGGGACGGGCAGAAAAATAACCAAGGCGACCAGCGACATAGTCGGTTCTTTCGTCGACACATTTACTGATGACAGATATGATTACATGACCGGGGCCCGATCTGATAAGACCGTGCCGACGGAACTGGATACTGGCGTACTGGTCTCATTGCCTGAAGGTGCACGCCGTGGCATGGTGGTCACTGGAGGGGCGGGGTTCATTGGCTCCCACCTGGTCGACCGGTTGGTAAAACGTGATGAGCATGTGATTGTACTCGACAACTTCTCATCAGGTGAACTTGAATTCCTGTTCGATTCAATCGAGAACATAACTGTAGTGGATGTGGACCTTCTGAAAGATGATTTTGATGAATACCTGAAAGGAGCCAAGATTATCTATCACCTAGCTGCCAACCCCGAGGTTCAACTTGGGATTACGAAACCTGAGGTGATGCAGGAACAGAACGTGGATGTCACCGAACGGGTTCTCGAGGCGATGAAGAGGACTGGTTGCAGCAGAATAGTGTTCACCTCGACCTCGACCGTCTATGGTGATGCAAAGATACCTACGCTCGAGGAAGCGGACCTGAAACCCATATCGGCCTACGGAGACAGCAAACTGGATGCCGAGAAACTGATCGAGAAATATTGCAAGGAACATGATTTCCGTGGCGTCTCGTATAGATTTGCGAACTGTGTCGGGCCCAGAAGCAACCATGGAGTAACATATGATTTTGTTCACAAACTCAAGGATAATCCAAAAGAACTTGAGATCCTTGGAGATGGGAAACAGGATAAATCATACTTCCATGTTGATGATTGTATATCTGCGATGCTGGCGAAGGCACCGCGTGAATTGTGCGATGCTGGGGAATTCATGGCCTTGAACGTTGGTTCCAAGGATTCGATTGATGTCGTGACCCTAGCAAATGAGGTCTGTAAATCTATGAAATTGAAGGGTGTCGAATACAAATTCACCGGAGGAGTCGATGGGGGAAGGGGCTGGAAAGGTGACGTTAAGAAAATGCGACTGGATATCAAGAAGATGAAATCGCATGGCTGGGATCCTCAATTCACTAGCCGGAAGGCCATTCGTGATACTGCGAAATGGCTTGACGAAAATTATTAAGTTGGACTGTTCAAGGCCTAAGGTAGCTCCTGTAGTGTAGTCCGGCCCATCATTTCGGCTTCTCGAGCCGAGCACCCGGGTTCAAATCCCGGCGGGAGCACCAAAACTTTTTGGCAACCCATTATATAGACAATTTAGTAAACCGGAAATATGTTAGAAAGTATTATACTTGTAAATCTAGCGATATGTTTCATTTTTGGAACCGTATTACTTAATCGGAAATATGATTTGGCTAAATTATATGGGGCCGAATCAAAATCATTAGGAATTGCATTTCTATTGTTGATGGCTTTCACTATCAATCTGATGCCTCTGGTATCTGCAACAGATTCGGACGATGATGGAGTAGATGATGCGGATGATGATTGTCCTGACACAGTAGAGCAAGACGGTTGGTCAATAGCTGACAATGGCTGTTCATATCCGACTTATTTAGATGATGTCTGGATGTGTGTAGAGGAAGGAATTGCAGTCACCGACTTGGCAACCGAGTGGAAAACTGCTGACGATGAACATACTTGCAGCGTCAGTCTAAGCTATGATAGTACTTACATGACAATCACTACTCCCGGAATCGCAAACCACGATATGCAAGGCGGACCAGGTGGCGGGATAAATGATCAGGATTATGAATGGGTCCTGCCTTTAGTTCCTGAAGACGATTCTGATTGCAATCCTTCGGAATCTACAAATGGGTGCGAAATGGCCCCTGAACTAGGGCCTGTTGCCGTGGCTGTGAATGGTGTGCCCTTCTACGGGCCTGAAGACGGGCCTGGCGGCGATGCTGTTGCGACACATATTGGGCAATACCCCGAGACCGAACAGGAGATCTGGCTTGGTGTCTGCGGGGCCCATGCTGGGCCTGATGGAACCTACCACTATCATTACGATGGGAATTGTATGCATTGGCACCCTGAAAACGAGGGTGAAACCCATCAGGTGAGCATCACAGATGACAAGGATTTCCTACCTGAGGACCTGACCATCAACGTCGGTGATACTGTTATCTGGACCAATAATGATGATAGTCCTCATACGGTAACTGCGGATGACGATGAATTCAATTCTGGGAATCTAGCAGAGGGGGCAACATGGTCCTATACCTTCACTGAGGCTGGAACCTATGATTACCACTGCAATTATCACGGTTCAATGACCGGATCGGTATCTGTTGTTGAAGAAGATGAGGAGATCGTCTGGACCGATTATACCTTTGACCAGGTGGATGATTCCGTGCATTCTCCCATTATTGGATTCGCATTCGATGGATATCCGATCTATGGCGCCTATGGTACTGTAGATGGAGAAGTTACGTTGATGCGTAGCAGTTATGAATTGAATGACGGGGCAGACGGTTCCAACGGAATCCAGGATTATCAGTACATCAAGGATTCAGGGCATCTGGACGCCTGTAATGGCGTCTTGAGTGCAACGCCCGAGTTCCCGGACGGGATCTATCATTATCATTCGACCATGCCCGTTGAGGTAGATGGTGAAATGACTACCAATCATGCTTTCCCCTACTTCATCAATTGTTATGCTGGAATTGCTGTAGCTTCCAATATGGAAGGTGGCGGAGACATGCAAGGACCACCTGATGGTGACGGGGACGGAGTCGGTGATGGTTGGGATATGTGTGCGGATACCGACGATACCACCTACCCAAATGGAAAACC
>DQOP01000022.1 GCA_015658585.1 Candidatus Poseidoniales archaeon
CCCAGTTCCGGGTTATCAGGATGCCAGGGCGCCTCTTTGACCAGTGGACTCTCAGTTTCAATCTTGAACTCGACCGGATCAGGAACAAAGAACAACCGCCTGCTGACCGGGTCCACGAGATCCTTGTTAACGGCATTGAAATTCTGCCATGAGAATTTGATATCCACCTCCTTGATGCCGGCACCTTCCCAATATTTCAAGAATGTTTGGGATTGGTAACCCCTTCTGGCCAGGGCTTTGAGCGTCGCCAGGCGACAATCGTCCCAACCACTGAACTCGTTATTGGAGATTGACACCCGTATATTGCTGGTCTTGAGATTGGTATCCGGAATGGATACCAGGCCATAGTGAATATATTCTGGTTCGTCCCAGCCCATATACTTGTAGATCCATTTCTGCTTTAATGTATTATTCAGATGGTCCTTGCCCCTCAATACATGTGTCACGCCTAGACGATGATCATCTATCGCGACCGCATAATTGTAAAGAGGCCAGAGGCGGTATTTGTCCTTCTGTCTTGGATGTGGGGATTCGACGACCCGGAATGCCACAAAATCACGGAGGGCGGGATTGGGATCTTCCAGATCGGTCTTGATCACGACAATTCCCTCACCACCTGATAACAAGGCCTCGAATTCACCCAGCTGGACATCTGAATCACGATTACGGTCAGGATGGGCCTCACTACGTTTTTTCAGGTCTCTCCAATGTTCCGCGTCGGAATTGGTGACATAGGCGCCTCCCTGAGAAATAATTGTCCGCATGTCATCGTAGTAGGTTTCCATCCGGTCGGATTGAACCACAACCTCATCGGTATTGATTCCTAACCATTCCATGTCTGACTGTATCATATCGTAGGCTTTGGGGTCTATCGCATTCGGATTGGTATCTTCCAGACGCAGGATCAGCTTGCCACCATATCTATTACGATAATAGTTATTCAGGGCCAATGCCCGGGTGTGGCCCAGATGAAGTGGTCCGCTAGGGCTCGGTGCAAATCTCAAGACTACCTTGTCACTGTTTTGAAGGGCTGGGAGCTCTTTCTCGACTTTCACCTTGGGTTTGGAACTTTTCTCAGGCAGGAATGGTTCCAGATCCTTCGGGTCCATCTGATTTACTTCCGCAACGACCTCATCAATCAAGGGCATGACCTCTTTGGCCGAAGCGCGAAGTTCAGGGAATTTGGCCATGGCCTTCCCGATTACGCTCTTGGCTCTGGCCTCACCATACTGAGCGGCTTCTGCCAACGCCAACTCCAGCAACTTTTGCCTTAATTCTGACACAATAGCGGAAAGAGAGGGGGTGTTTACGTCTTTTCAGCGGATTACACGGAAACATTTTAATTAGGCCATGGGAATCGAAATCCTGTGAAGAAGGCGTTAATGGTAGCTGCGTTGTTCATGACCGTAGGGTGTATCGATATCCCAGCCATGAATGGATTGATAGATCGAATAGTGCCTGAAGAATCCAGAAGCTATCACGACATCGAGGTCTGGAGCGTGGAAGGCGACTTCGCACCAGATCCGGACCAGGATGATGGAACGGTCATGAAGGCAATCGAGGACATGCTAAAACATCCTTTGCAATTTCAGCAGGCCGCCCAAAACCTTTCCTGGAAAAAATATGAACATACTTTTGTGATTGAAAGTGAATGGAATGCCAGATTCGTAATGTTGCTCTTGAGCGTGAATTATGATATTGCAGGCGGTAGCGACCCGGGGGAAGGTCCGGCGGGAACCCTGGACATCAGTATCAGGGACCCCAATGGGGGAGAGCATGGTGAAGGTTACGAAATGGTAACTTGGAATAACGGAATCAGCGAAAGGCCGTATCTGCTTCCACCGATATATGGGATCTGGACAGTCGTGATCTCAGGCTCCGGACTCGAAGGGATGGGCTCAATTGCCTACTCGGGTGATTATGCCATGAAAGTAGAAAGTGAAAGACTATTTTAGGCTATCAAATATCAGGATCAGACCAAGGGCCAGACAATAAGGTGTGAAATAGTGGAATTTCTGCTGCCTTATCAATTCCAGAAGGGCATTGACTGCAAAATAACTGGTCACTACCGAGGTAAGGAAACCCAGGGCCAATGGTAGAGCTCCGACCTCGGCTACGGTCTCGTCAATCTCTCCAATCTTTAGGAGGGTCGCACCCACGATTGCAGGTATGAACAAGAGAAAGGAAAATCGGGCGGCCCTGACAGGATCCATCCCCAATATCTTGGAGATTGCAATTGTGGAACCCGAACGGGAAACGCCGGGCAGAATGGCCAGACCCTGGAAAAATCCAATAACTAATGTGTTCTTGATGGGAAAATCATCTATTTTCTTGTCTCCGTCATAATCCTTGCTGAACCAGACCAGGAGACCTGTGAATATCAGGCAACCTCCGACCAGATGCATTTCCGAGTAGAAATCACCTATTATCGTACTATTAAAGGTGAAACCGATTACGGCTGTCGGGAATGACGCCACAATGATCATAGCGATCATTCTTTCATTACCTCTTAGATTATCACTCTGGAACTTCGTGACAAAACTTGGAACGGCCTCCACAATCTGGCGGATCTCGTCCCGCATTATGTAGAGGATCACGCAAAGGGAACCCAGGTGCAAGATTATGTCGAATAGGATTGGAGGTTCTTCCTCGAAATAAAATTGGAAGATCGCCAAGTGGCCGCTACTGCTGACCGGAAGCCACTCGGTTATGCCTTGCAGGATACCCAGAAGCACAGCTAACCACCATTCCATAATCACCCAATCGTCAGGTTTATTTAACAGGCGGTTGAGTACAGGACAATGGCCGAGGCGAAGGTGCGTTGTACAACTTGCTACAATGTTTTCAATACTGCGAAGAAGGAAGGACAGAAGGTCACATGCCCCATGTGTGATTCCTCATTTACTGTCGAGAAAACAACCTTTGTAGCCGATATAAGGCAAAGTATAACCAAAGTGACCAAGGGAATAAGTGACTACGTAAAAGAAAAG
>DQOP01000061.1 GCA_015658585.1 Candidatus Poseidoniales archaeon
AACTGAAATTTTAGGTCAAGCGTGTAGAAACGCAAAAGTTTGGGGTGTTTTCTCATTAACGGGAGAACGTCATGAAGATCATCCAAACAAAGCGCCTTACAACACATTGATCCTAATGAATGATCAGGGCGAAATTGTTCAAAAATACAGAAAAATAATGCCATGGGTACCTATAGAAGGATGGTATCCAGGTAATTCAACCTATGTATCGGACGGTCCCAAAGGTCTTAAAGTCAGCCTCATCATTTGCGATGATGGTAATTATCCGGAGATATGGAGGGATTGCGCCATGAAAGGGGCTGAATTGATTGTGCGTTGTCAAGGCTATATGTATCCTGCTAAAGAACAGCAGGTAACAATGGCTAAGGCGATGGCGTGGGCCAATAACTCATATGTTGCGGTATCGAATGCAACTGGTTTTGACGGAGTATATTCATACTTTGGTTATTCTTCGATAATAGGTTTTGATGGTCGGACATTGGGGGCCTGTGCTGAAGAAGAGATGGGAATCCAATATGCCCAGTTAGGAATTTCTGCAATTCGAGATGCTCGGAAAAATTCCCAATCCAATAATCATCTGTTTAAGTTATTACATCGTGGTTATACGGGCATGATCAACTCCGGAGAAGGCGACAAAGGTGTCGCAGATTGCCCATTTGAGTTTTACAGTAAATGGGTAAATGACCCAGAGGGTACACGTGAAATGGTAGAAGCAATGACCCGTGATACTGTAGGGACCGAGGAATGTCCTATAGAAGGTATTCCTAATCCCACAGCCCATCGCTAATGGTTCATAGGGAGGAAGAGGGTGGCTAAATAGCTGCCCTCTTTCAAATGTCTTTTTCCACTATTCTTAAAATTTTATTTCTCTTTAGCAAACCGTAAATCAGCTATCAGTATAACTTGTATCTCGATCAATACTTAATTAACTCCGAGCCCTTTTATCGGGCCTTGGGTAATGAAGTTTTATATTTTGAAGCAGCTTATAGTGACAGGTTGCCAATTATGCTCAAAGGGCCTACGGGCTGCGGCAAGACGCGGTTCATAGAACATATGGCCTACACATTGAATAAGCCCTTGATCACAGTCTCCTGTCACGAGGACATGACGGCTACTGATCTTGTTGGTCGCTATCTTCTTGATGCTGATGGCACCTTATGGCATGACGGTCCCCTAACACTAGCAGTCCGTCACGGTGGGATTTGTTACCTTGATGAAATTGTCGAAGCGCGCCAGGACACTACAGTAATAATACATTCTCTTACCGACGATCGGCGGGTACTTACTTTAGAAAAGAAGAATGAAGTTGTTAAGGCTCATCCTGACTTCCAAATTGTCATCTCATATAACCCCGGTTACCAAAGTGTCCTAAAAGACTTAAAAGAATCGACTAAGCAAAGATTTGCAGCACTCGATTTCAGCTACCCAGACTCGAAAACTGAGGTTGAAATAGTTACCCATGAAGCTAAAGTTAATGAAGCAACTGCCTCGTTACTTATAGCTATAGCTGAACGTTCACGAAACTTGAAAGGTCATGGCCTAGCCGAAGGCGCTTCAACCAGAATGCTAATCCACGCCGGAAAACTTATTGTTAGAGGAATATCACTGCCAGAAGCCTGCAATATTGCACTCATTGTACCTATAACAGACGACTTGGAATTGAGAGACTCTCTCAAGACAGCGATTGCAGCATGCGTCTAAGTTTTTTAATTTATTAATGCCCGTTACGGATCCTACCAATCGAGCTGACCTAGGCACGATTCAATCGAAGCTTGTTAGCACGTCAATCGATACACCTGAAACTAGGTCGGCATTCCCTGGCAAATGGTTCAATCATTGGGTTCAATGTTGTAACCGTTTGTCATCAGCAGGTTATGGATTCAACGTACTATCAGCATATATCCACTTTGCCCCAAAAATTGCTCAAAAATTTGATCCTCAAGTAGCCCTAGACTTAGCAAATTCTGTATCAAAAATTGCAGTAAAGACCGGACGAATTGAAGCTGAAAGTCTACCATATGCCTCATACGTTGCTGCTAATCTATTAAAAGATCAGAACAGCTTTAAAGCCTGGATCAGAATCATCGAAAGATTTATTACGCTTGCTCCTGAGTCCACCTTCACTTTGTTGGACAAAATGGAGAGTCTTTTATCAAGCCTATCAGTATCACGTCTCGAGTCATGGATCCTTGCAGGAATCCGCTCAAGCGGAGGAAACCCTGATCAGCGGTTAAAGTTCTTTTCTCTAGAAAATTCAGAATCAAACCGTTGGTTGTTGTTTGAATCTGGAACGGTTAATTTCACATCAATGGCACCCCGCTTAAGGACGTTAATAAGAGCTCTATGGAATATAGGGCCACCTCTTCGTGAGCTACCTCTTTCTGGTACTAAGAATACAAAACGCCGTTCAAGTTTTGGAAGGGGTATAATAAGGTTACCAACTTCCTTTCCTGGCTTTGATCGCGAACAAGCTGAAGATCTCTACCGCGCTTGTATTGCCCATATTGGAGCACATTTTCATTTTTCTGGATCAAGCTTCCCTGTAAGAGAACTTAAACCAGTTCAGATAGCTGTCATTTCAATTCTTGAAGATGCCAGGGTTGAAAATTTAGCCATGCGCAAATTTCCTGGTCTTCGCAATTTGTGGTTGCCATTTCATGTAGCGCATATACCAAATTCAATGTCCTCTAATCAAGCACTAATGGCACCCAACCTTCTCAACAAACTCGCCCGGGCTTTGATAGATCATGAGTTCAATGAAATTAACGGCTGGGTAAAGAAAGCAAAAACAAAATTCTTTAACTGTGAAAAAGAATGGGAGAAACAAGAAATAAGCCGAGAACTAGGTGTAATATTAGGAAACGACCTCGGACAGATGCGTTTAGGCTGGCAATTCGACATGAAAAGTTATATTGTTGAACCCCCCTACAGGGATGACAACTGGGGACTATGGGATTTTGGCGAGGAAGAAAAACCAACTGATATACTTGAAGCTGAGCAAATGTTCGATTCAATTAGAATTGAGCAACAACTTGATGACAATTCTGATCTACCAGATCAAGAGCGAAAAGAAACTGATCAAGACGAAGAACTGAGTGAAAAACCAGTTCAATTGGAAATTCAACAGTCTGAGGGAATTCCCATTGCCCGCTATCCTGAATTTGACTACCTGACAGGCCGGGAACGTCCAGATTGGACTACCATTATTGATTACAGACCACCGATAGGTTCCATCAAAAATGTTGAGCGGGCAATAGAACAATACGCTGAGGTGCTTAAAAGAATTACCTCACTCATTCGAGCTGCAAGAGTTAGCCGACCAAATCGATCCAAAAGGCTACAAGAAGGAGAGTACCTCGATATAGATGCCTGCATTGATGCAAAGATTAATCAACGAATGCATTTGACTCCCGATCCCAGAGTATACGGCAAGTGGATACGAAAGGATCGTGACTTGTCGGTTCTAGTACTTCTGGATATTTCAGAATCAACCCGTGACAAGGTGTTTAACTCAAAAGAATCAGTTCTAGATCTTGAGGTCCATGCGACGGCTCTATTGGCCCAGGCTATGTCCCAACTGGGTGATCCATATGCGATTGCTGCATTCTGTTCCAATAAACGGGATGATGTGCGTTATTTCCGGATTAAGGATTTTAATGAACCTTTCGATCAAAAAACTTTTTCCTACCTCGGTGGTTTGGAAGGAGGCTATTCAACTAGAATTGGAGCAGCAATTCGCCATGCCGGGAGTCAACTTAAAGAACAGCAGACCTATCGGAAACTATTACTCGTGGTTACCGATGGGGAACCATCAGACATTGATGCCACAGATCCTAGGTACCTTCTTGAAGATGCACGTAGATCCGTTAAGTCCCTGTCACATGAGGGCATCAATGTTTTCTGTGTGGGCTTGGAAACTAAGGGAAGCAGTTATCTGGAAAAAATCTTCGAACGCCGTAATTCGATTGTAATTGATCGAATCGAGTTACTACCCCAAAAATTACCATTGCTATACTTGCGCATGACTGCCTAATAAAAAAATTCACGATGGATCAAGCATCATTTCGTAAATATCTTTGCGAGTTTATAGGTACTTTCTCTTTAGTATTTTTTGCTGCTGGAGCGGTAATGATTGACTCTTTGGGATTGGGTATCGGAGCAATTGGTGCAGGAATTATTTCAGGAGGCATTATAATTATAGTTATTTTCACTTTTGGTCAAGTTTCCGGTGCACATGTAAATCCTGCGTTGTCCATAGCTGCGGCCTGGTTGGGAAAACTTGAATGGCGTTTAGTTCCAGGTTATGCATTTGCCCAGATGGCAGGATCCACTGCTGCCAGTTTTTCTCTTCTCTGGCTTATAGGGCAACATGCTTCCATGGGGGCTAATATCCCAAATGAGGTGGCGGGTGTAACTCCACAGACCGCTTTCACAATAGAAATTTTTCTTTCATTCCTATTGATGTGGGTAATTTGTGGGACAGCATATCATAGTAAGGCAGCGATGGAACTTTCTGCAATTCCCATCGGTATAGTTGTCGGAATAGAAGTGATGTTAATGGGGCCCTATGCCGGAGCTGCCATGAATCCAGCCCGGGCATTCGGGCCTTATCTTGCCCTTGGAAATCTGACACACTACTGGATCTATCTAGTGGGACCTATATTTGGAATGTTTCTTGGGGCCCTCACATACAAAATAACTCACAATGATCTAACTTAAGAACAGCTATAGAAGTTGATAATAATACATGCATGAATAAATGCATGAACTTGAAAAGATTTTTAGGTCCTTCTAATAACTAACTCATGTTACGGGCATATTATTTGCCGAGTGTAAATTTATTATGCAAGAGCTTCACTCATAGTATGTAATTCTTTCATAGAAGCTTTCAGAGCATTTATGTACAATCTTGTTTTTATAGCAAAATGGTTCATAGAGTTTTTAATTTTAAGACATTCGAGTTTGACAAAGGCATAGATGCTGGCAAAGAAATGGTTTTACTGAGTCTTTTTAACGTGAGTTGGAGACTTTTCTAAAGAAGCATTTTGCTTGAGTGATTTATGAAATTCCTCAACGCTCCACCTTTTTTGGTAG
>DQOP01000105.1 GCA_015658585.1 Candidatus Poseidoniales archaeon
GGATGCACATGAATTGTGCCTGCCACATCTTCCAATCTGGAACCCATCTCAATCGCATGTGCAAACTCACCTGACAATTCAGAAACATGCGAACCGACGGCATGAATCCCCAGAATAACGTGATCAGATGCTCGAGCCGTGATCCTCACAAATCCACCGTCAGAACCTGCATCCATAGCCAGTGCTCGGCCGCTGGCTGCGAATGGAAATTTGCCTATTACTGTCTCAATGCCCTGTTCCTTTGCTTCATCAGGTGTCAAACCAACACCCACGATTTCCGGGTCCGTAAAACAGACTGCCGCAATTGAAACCGGGTCAAAGGCTCTTAGATGTCCAGCAATTATCTCGGCCACCATCTCGCCTTGAGCAGATGCCTTGTGGGCCAGCATGGGTTCACCAACAATATCCCCAATAGCCCATACATTCTTCATGGAAGTACGACACTGGTCATCAACTTTGATGAAAGGACCATCCATATCAACAGCCATCTTCTCCAGACCCCATCCCTGAGTGTTAGGCCTACGTCCAACCGTAACGAGAACCTTGTCTGCCTTTATTTTGTGGTCCTGACCCTTGGAATCAGTATACTCAACCGTAGTTACCTTACCTCTGGTGGAAACTCCCTTAGCCCTGGCCTCGAGATTGACCGGAACCTTGTGCTTACGAAGCCACATGGAGATAGGGCGTGTCATTTCAGTATCATAAATTGGCAAGATAGTGTCCAAAGCTTCAATGAATGTTACTTCGGAACCCAGTTTTCGGTAAGCAATACCCAATTCAAGCCCGATATACCCGGCGCCAATCACTACCAGACGTTTTGGGAGTTCTTGCAACTCAAGGCCTTCGGTGGATGATATCACATTGTCACCGTAAGGCATGAAAGGCAGTTCAATTGATTCGGAACCATTGGCCAGAATAACGTGTTCGGCATTGATTATCCACTCCTTTTCTCCACCACTAACCTCACAGGTCTTGGCATTCCTGAATTTAGCCCAACCCGAGATTAACTCCACCTTAGCAGCTTTGAGAAGGGTTTCAACCCCCTTGTTCAATTTGTCTACTATAGATTCCTTCCAGGACACCAAGTCCTGCATGTTGACCTTGGGTTTGCCAGTAACACTGATCCCCATTTTACCAGCACCCGAATGTTGCCCCAATTCCTCAAAGGATGAAGCCGCGTGAATCATTGCCTTGGAAGGTATACATCCTCGAATCAGACAAGTGCCTCCGGCTCTTAACCCTTCAACTATAATCGTGTCCAGGCCAAGTTGGCCAGCTCGTATAGCGGCCACATATCCACCCGGGCCAGCGCCCACTACCAGAACTTTACAATTACGGACTTCAGCCATATAACCTCACATGAAAATTGTTGCCGGATGTTCAAGCATGGATTTCAATTCCTGAATTAGAAGTGCACCATCATAGCCATCGATTATCCGGTGATCGAAAGATGAGGCCAAGTTCATCATCTTACGAACTACAATTTCACCATCCTTGACTACCGCTCGATCACGAGCTGCATGAATACTGACTATGGAAACCTCGGGATGATTGATTATCGGAGTCGCCCCCAGTCCGCCCATAGCCCCCAAACTAGTTATGGTTATCGTGGAACCTGTCAATTCATCAACTGTTGCTGTTTTTTCCCGTGCCGATGTAGTGACGCGGACCAGTTCATTCGCCGTATCCCAGACATCCCGTGCTTCAGCATGCTTGATAACCGGGACCATCAGGCCATCTTCGGTCTGGGTTGATATCCCGACATGAACTGCCTGATGTCTGAATACAATTCCTTTTTCCTCATCATACAATGCGTTACACTGCGGGAATTTCCTGACAGCTCTGATCAAGCCTTGAATAATGAATGGAAGATAGGTCAATTTGGGCTGATTCTCTGCCCTTGTGGAATTAAGATGCTGACGGAGACTCTCGAGTGCTGTAATATCTACCTCCTCGAAATAGGAAAAGTGAGCCGCACTGCGTTTACTGGTGGCCATCTTCTCAGCAATCTTCCTGCGAAGCCCGATAACCGGCACCTCTTCCACACCCGTCATCTTGACACCGGACTGAACGGCAGCCAATCTACTACCACCAGAAATGAAGGTGTCCATATCATCATGGGAAATACGACCGGCAGGTCCAGTTCCACTAACCTGGGAAAGATCAATACCGGCCTCCCTGGCCCTGCGACGAACTGCTGGCGAGGCTAAGGGTTTGGTACCTGTGGAAGCTACGGGTACTGGAGCAGACACTGGAGGAGGTGCAACTGGTTCAGGTTTGGGTTCGGGATCCGGTGCAGGCTCGGCCACTGGTTCAGGTTTGGGTTTCGACTTCGGTTTAGAACCACCTGCCCCTTTGACCTCGAAGACAATCAACTCGGCTCCAACGGGAACCATATCTCCTGGTTTTCCCGTGGTGGATACGACCTTGCCATTGACACTAGAAGGTATGGAAACTGTTGCCTTGTCCGTCATCAACTCTACCAGAGGTTCATCTTCCTTGACTGTATCACCTGGTTTAACGTTCCATTTCACAATCTCCCCCTCAACGATGCCTTCACCGACATCCGGCAGATTGAACACGTATTTCGCCATCCTAGCTCCCCAACACCTTCTTCATAGACTCTATAACCCTTTCCTGACTAGGGAAATATTCCCACTCTAATGAATGGGGGTAGGGAGTATCCCATCCAGTAACCCTTGCAATTGGCGCTTCCAGATGATAAAAACATTCTTCTTGGATTTGTGCAGATAATTCTGCACCAAAACCACTGGTCCTAGGAGCTTCATGAACAATGACACATCGGCCTGTTTTTCGGACTGATCCAGTTATGGTATCTATGTCAAGCGGAACCAGGCTTCGCAGATCTATGACCTCGGCATCAATCCCACTGGATACAGCCGCTTCTCTGGCAACATGGACCATAGTACCATAAGCCAGGACCGTGACTTGGTTACCAGGCCGTTCGATCGCTGCCTTTCCCAGAGGTATTGAATAATAATCCTCTGGAACCTCTCCCTTAGGATGTATGTCCCATTTGAGAGCCGCTTTCTTGTGGTCTCCATCAAAAGGACCATTGTACAACCTTTTAGGCTCAAAGAAGATTACGGGATCATCATCTTCAATCGAAGTTATCAATAGGCCTTTAGTGTCATGAGGATTAGAGGGAATCACAACCTTCAGACCTGGTGTATGTGTAAAGTATGCTTCAGGACTCTGAGAATGATAGTGGCCACCCCTAATGCCTCCACCACAAGGAGTTCGAATCGTGACAGGGGCCCAATACTCGCCTCCGCTTCGGTAACGAAGCTTGGCCAGTTCATTGGTAATCTGGTCAAAGGCTGGGAAAATATAGTCCGAGAATTGAATCTCAGCGATAGGTCTTAGTCCATTGATACCCATACCAATAGCGGTCGAAAGAATTCCTCCTTCTGAAAGTGGAGTGTCAAAGACCCTATGTTTTCCATACTTCTTCTGAAGACCGTCAGTACATCTGAAAACACCACCAAAATAGCCTACATCCTGTCCAAAAATACATACATTGGGATCTTTTTCCAGTATAATGTCAAGAGCTGAATTCACTGACTGAATTATGTTCATCTGAGACATCTAAAATCCAAACTCCTGCCTCTGTTTCCTAAGATGGCGAGGGGGTTTCTTGTAAACGTCCTCGAATAGTGTATCCTCAGAGGCCCAGGGACCTTCTGATAAGGTACCATGCTTTTCCGCTTCCTTGTAGGACTTAATGACCAGAGTATCCAATTCCTTCTCAAGTTTGCTCTGTTCTTTCTCTGACCATGCCCCCAAACCTATCAAATGAGCCTTGAGGCGCTCAATTGGATCTCCTAACGGCCAGGATTTCCATTCATCCTTGGGCCTGTATCGAGTTGGATCATCACTGGTTGAATGTGCTTCTCCTCTGTACGTGAAGACCTCGATGAAAGTTGGTCCTCCACCCTTACGGGCTCTCTCGGCGCCCCAGCTTGTCACTGAATAAAGGGCCAGAAAGTCATTACCGTCAACACGAATACTGGGGACATCATACGCAATTCCCCGAGCTGCGAAAGTAGCTCCTCCACTGGATATATTCTTATGAGTGGAGATCGCCCACTGGTTATTGACCACATTCAGCAAAACCGGGGCCTTGTAGACAGAAGCAAAATTTAGCGCATAATGAAAATCACCCTCGGCTGCAGTTCCATCACCAACCCAGGAAATCGATACGTTGTCCTCACCCTTGTAGGCAGACGCCATCGCACAACCCACTGCCTGAGGGAACTGGGTACCAACTGGACTTGAAATCGAGACGAAATTGCCCTCCTTCCAGGAATAATGGACTGGCATTTGCCGACCCTTGACATTATCCTTGACATTCGTGATACAGTGACATATCATGTCTACAATGTCCCGGCCTCTGACAAATTGCAGACCCGGTTGCCGATAAGATGGGAAAAGAATATCGTCTGGCCTGAGGGCCATTCCCTGGGCTATAGCAACCGCTTCCTCGCCCAATGATTTCATGTAGAATGACAATTTACCCTGCCGTTGCATGGTCAACATACGGTCATCAAATATCCTCAGAAGGCACATATGCCTCAATCCTTCCTTGAGAACC
>DQOP01000129.1 GCA_015658585.1 Candidatus Poseidoniales archaeon
TCAGGTTTTACCCGGCAGAAGTGTGCAAAGTGCGATAGCTTCTTCTGGTCGACCGTTGAGCGCGAGCTTTGTGGAGATGCACCTTGTGTTGAATATTCTTTCATTGGTAAACCGTTATTCTCCAAACCAATGAATCTTGATGAGGCTCGAGAAGCGTTTCTCAGTTTCTTTGAGAAGCATAATCATACAAGAGTCCCCCGAGCACCGGTGGTCGCTCGTTGGCGAAATGACATATATCTTTCGATTGCATCCATAGCAGTTTTCCAGCCACATGTTACAAGTGGTGCTTCCAAGCCGCCTGCGAATCCATTGACGATCTCCCAGCCCTGTATTCGTCTGAACGATCTGGAATCGGTCGGACGTAGTGGCCGCCATTTGACTACCTTTGAGATGATGGCACATCACGCTTTCAACACTGAGGAGCAGAACATCTATTGGCAGGACCGTACGGTTGAATTATGCCATGAACTTTACACAGGATTGGGATTGCCTGGTTCTGAAATAACATATAAGGAAAATCCGTGGGTCGGAGGTGGCAATGGTGGTGAGGCCCTGGAGGTCCTGGCTGGAGGACTGGAACTAGCCACTCTGGTATTCATGGACCTTGAGGAGGATCCGGATGGCGATATAGAACTCAAGGGCATAAAATTCAAAAGAATGCCAAGATCGATAGTCGATACCGGGTATGGTCTCGAAAGGTTGGTCTGGGCATCACAAGGAACTCCTACCATCTATGAAGCGGTTTTTCCAGACGCAGTTTTGCATCTCACTGAACTTACAAATCTGAAGGATTCACTGGAAAACTCCAGTTCAATCATATCCGAGAATGCAAAAATATGTGGCGTATTGTCAATAGACTATGGTTCGGATCTGTCTGAGCTAAGACAGAAGGTACTTGATCGACTTAATGCCGCAGGCCATTCCATGACACTTCCTGAGTTTACCTCTACTATTGAACCATTGGAGAAATTGTTTGCAGTGGTAGACCATTCACGAGCCCTTGCCTTCATGTTTGGAGATGGAATCGTACCGAGCAATGTCAAGGCAGGTTATCTTGCTCGTATGGTCCTTAGAAGAACAGCATTGTTATTGAGGGATCTCGATGCACAGGATGCCTTGTCTGAAATGGTATCTCACCATATCGACACTCTTTCTGGGACCTACCCTGAAATTGGTGCTAACAAAGCCCATATACTGGATATGGTAGCGCTTGAACAGGAACGTTTTATTCAGACCCTTGAGCGCGGCCGTCGCACCGTACAGCGAGCTATTGGTTCAGGAGGCATAGATCAGGACAAGCTTCTGGAATTGTATGATTCCCAAGGTTTGCCTCCCTCTGTGGTCAGCGATTTTGCGAGTGACCTAGGTCATTCAATCGAAGTCCCTGATGGGTTTCTTGCTATGGTTGCTGAACGACACCAGGGTGAAGCAAAGGGTGGAAAGAAAAAGACGGTATCTATCGATGCAGAACCAACTAATCTGGATTTTTACGAGGATATGGAGAAGCGTTCTTTTTTGTCGGAGGTTGTCTTTTCTGATATCGGCCAGATATCCCTGAAGAACACTTTGTTTTATCCAGAAGGAGGAGGCCAATTGAGTGATACAGGTGTAATTGCCTGGAGTGGCAAAGAGAGTCAGGTGGTCGAGGTCCAGAAGGTAGGTGATGTGGTAGTTCACAGTCTAGAAGGGGAAACTCCTCCGGTCGGCACCCAAATCTCGGGCACAGTCGATGATGAACGCCGTTCGGGACTGAGTCGGCATCATACAGCCACGCATTTGGTCGGCGCCGCAGCTCGTAAAATTCTAGGACCCCACGTCTGGCAAGCAGGAGCTTCCAAATATGTGGATCGAGCTAGATTGGACATCACTCATCACCGAAGGCTCACACGGGACGTGATTGACAATCTGGAGTCTATGGTTAATCAGTTGATTGTTGAGGATCATCCAGTGACAACTGGATTCCATAGCAGGGAAGATGCAGATAGAAAGTATGGCAATACCCTGTATCAGGGAGGTGCACCCAATTACCGAGAGGTACGTGTGGTTGAGATTCCGGGTGTTGATGTGCAGGCATGCGCAGGAACCCATGTCTCTTCAACCTCTAAATTGGAGGCCGTCAAGGTTTTGAGGACAGAGCGGATACAGGATGGCGTGGAACGCATAGAATTCTCGGCAGGACCTGACGCGATCAAGGCAGCCCAGAGGGAAAGGGCTTTGCTGGAAGAGACAGCCGAGCAATTGGGAGTTCCAATTGATCAAGCTCCGTCCGCTGCCCAAAAATTCGTCAAGGAATGGAAAGAACTCCGCAATCGGGTTTCTTCGCTGGAAAAAGAGCTGGCCTCTCTAAAATCATCAGATCTGGAAGGTGAAAAGATTGGAAATCTCACTTTCTATGCACAAAATCAGGGGGAGACTGATTTTGCTGAGGTTCAGAAGTTAGTAAGAGAGCTTACTTCAGGAAAAGATACAGTGGCTGCAATGGGGTGCTCCAAAGGCGATAGTGGTACGGTGATTCTGGCGAAATCCGATTCCGTAAATCTGGATTGTGGTGAGATTCTCAAGAAGGCATTGTCCACAGTTGGTGGTAGTGGAGGTGGCAAGGAATCCTATGCACAGGGTGCTTGTCCAGAGAACAAACTCTCCGCAGCCTTGTCTGAGATAAGAGATTTGGTTTCCTAATTATCTAGTCTCGACCATTATGCAGGAATTTACCAGATACTTTATTCCATTTGTACCTTTCAACCACGTCTCCAGTTCCTCGCTCTCAGAGCCAGGTTGGAACCAGAGATGATTGATTCCCAGTTCCACAGCTTCTTGTGCTACTTTCATTGCAATCGGCGGAGGAACAACAAAGTTGACTATGTCCGGCAGCTCTTCCATCATCTCTATTGAACTGTAGGTTCGGTCCCCTTCAATCTGCTTACCTTTGGGATTTACAGGTATTACGTCATATCCCTTGGAACGTAGATCAAGGTAAATCCGGTTCCCGAATTTATGAGGATCATTGGAAGCACCGACTAGTGCAATCCTGACATTTTTCTGTTTCAACTTTTGTAGAACCATTTTGTGTCTTACAATCGTTCTATTTTTAATGTTTGAGATGGGGTGCCGAAACGCTCCCTATCTCTGGCATTTTTTGTAATCGGAATCCGGGGGACAGAGTCCCCCGTTATTTTTGGGCCTTGGAAAAAGATATTTAATCCACCTTTCCGGCAGTCCTTTAATGGATTTAGTGGTAGTTGAGTCCGGTGCCAAAGCCAAGACAATCCAAAAATATTTGGGTAAAAAAGCAATGGTTCGAGCCTCTAATGGGCATGTACAAGACTTACCAACTGGAGGCAAGGAGGGTAGTAAGGCACTATGGAGCCACACTGAGACTGAATTGCCAGACCCTCCTTGGGGCTGGACAGAGAGAGCCGAAAGAAATGTAAGTCGTATTATCGCTGACGGAAATCGTAAAAAAGTGAGTCGGGTTTTTGTAGCCACTGACCCTGATCGTGAGGGAGA
>DQOP01000142.1 GCA_015658585.1 Candidatus Poseidoniales archaeon
AATCAAATACGTAATGATGGGTCGTGGAGGTATAGACCATATATCCTCCAGTGGTATGCATAACCCCTTTCGGTTTTCCAGTTGATCCACTGGTGTACAATATGAAGAGCGGGTCTTCCGCATCCATCACTTCGGGAGCACAAGCAGAATCTGCCGAACCGATGGCTTCGTGCCACCATACATCCCTTCCATCCAGCATATCGACAGCAGCTCCTGTGCGTTTCACAACCAATGTTTTTTCAATCGAGGGTGTTTTCTGTAACGCTATGTCGGCATTACTCTTCATGGGGATATCTGTCTTTTCTCCTCTTACTCCTGTATCCTGAGTGATCAGGACTTTGCATTCGGAATCATTTATTCGAGCTTCTAGGCTGTCCGGAGCAAATGCTCCGAATACAACAGAGTGAATGGCACCTATTCTGGCACATGCCAGCAATGCAATTGCCAGTTCGGGGACCATTTGCATGTAGATACATACCCGATCTCCCTTTTCAATTCCCAGATTCTTGAGTGCGTTTCCAGCTAGCTGTACTTGAGCCAATAATTCATTGTAAGTGTATTTTTTACTCTCATTGGGGTCATTTCCTTCCCATATTAGTCCGATATCCTCTCCGTATCCATCTTCAACATGTCTATCAATGCAATTGTAGCACGCATTCAGTTTTGCGCCCTCAAACCACTTTATATACGCATCGTCGAAATCCCAGTCCCATACTTTATTCCATTTCTGGAACCATGAAATCCTATCTGCCTGCCCTTCCCAGAAGCTCTCAGGGTTCTTGATTGAATCATCATACATTCTTTTGTAATCTTCAATACTTGAGATGTGTGCATGTTTGGTAAGTTCAGCATTTGGTTCGTATTTACGCATATTACCCAACGGAATGAGACACGCATAGACAAAAAGTTTTCTAAAGGCATAAATCACAAAATACCCCCTCCTTGGACCATTGTGAATGTATGCCTAAGATGTGGTGCTGAGCCTCCTCTCGCGTCTCAGATCTGCCACGACTGCGTACGCCAGACCATAGAACTGGCTTCTCTCCCAGTTAATCTGAGAATGGTTGCCTGCAAATCATGTTCTTCACTGAAGGTTCCTGGGACCTGGACGGAGTTTAAGGATCTTGATTCTGCGGTGTCCTCTTTTGCCGAGAGTTCCGTCGACTGGAATATAGATACCAAAAAGCAGGTGATTCAACTCTCTCTGAATCAGCTGGATCCCCATAGATTCCGGACAGAGGTCAACTGCACAGGCGTTTTCCAGGAGGTAGCTCTTTCCAGTTTATTGAAATCAGAGATCAATGTTAAATTTCAAGTTTGCCAGAGTTGCTCAAGACTGGCTGGAGGATATTATGAATCAATCTTACAAATTAGGACCAAGAGGAAAGAAATACTGGATCTTGCGGTAGATTTGGTCTACAATGAAATTGATTCAGGTCCTTCCGAGTTGTTCACTCCTGAGGCCGGGACTGTCAAGGGAGGTTTTGATTTTCAATTGTCATCTACGGAGAAAGGGCGTTCGTTAGCCAAAGAACTGATGATTAAATTTGGTGGACAGGTGACAGAGACCAGCAAATTGATAGGGCGCAAGGATGGGCGGGATCTACTGAGGCATACATTTGGAGTGAGATTACCAGAGGTTAAGACCGGCGACCATCTGTTCCTGGATGAGGAAGTTTGGTGCGTAACCCGCATAGATCGCCGCAAGGCCAATCTTAAACGTTTGATACCATCCCTTGCCCAAAAGACGGTTGAGATAGATTTTCTGAGAAATGTACCGTTACTGGATAATCTCTCTGAGGTACAACCAGTAAGCCATCGTGGTCGAGAATATTTATTGTTAGATCCATTCACCTTACAAACGGTTGAGGCAATTTCTCCTGAAGATTGGAAAGGCGATAAGATTTCAGCACTGAGATATGGTAACGACACTTACTTTATCTGGGATTAGACCTGAAACTCTTCCAAGGTGGCCTGACCTCGTTGTTTTTCACCGTCTATTTGGAGGGGATATTTCTCAGTTATACATCCCAAACAAAGGTCCTTTTCTTCCTTACCAATACATTTGATCAATCCCGGGATTGATATGTATTCTATTGAATCGGCCCCGATTTCCTTGGTTATTTCTTCCGTGGTTCTATTTGGAGCCACGAATTCTTCTCGACTGGGCATATCAATTCCAAGGAAGCAGGGAGAGATTATGGGTGGACATCCTACCCTGATATGAACTTCCTTGGCCCCAGCTTCCCTGACCCTCGATACAATTCTCTTCGAAGTATTTCCTCTGACAATGGAGTCATCCACCAAGATGACCCTTTTTCCTTCCACGATTTCCTTTATGGGATTCAATTTTTCGTTTATCGTGGCCTTCCTTTGTTCATTTACAGGCTGGATAAAGGATCGATGCAAGTATCTGTTTTTGATTAATCCTTCTCGGTAAGGTATATTGGAAGCCTCGGAGAACCCAAGAGCACAAGCAATCCCTGAATCTGGAACAGGTACCACCACATCACCTTCCAGAGGTGATTCTTCCCATAGTTCACTCCCAATCCTCTGCCGAACTGAATAAGTGAGGATTCCATCTATTCTGGCATCAGGTCTGGCAAAATAAACATATTCGAACATGCAAAAGGCTTTGTCTTCTGAATTTGAAACAATATGTGATATTATTTTCTCATCGTTTATCGTTACAATTTCACCAGGTTCCACATCCCTGATTACTCTTCCTCCCATGATCTCGATCGCTGGACTCTCGGAGGCAACTACGTTTCCATCGCTTATCTCACCTATACAGAGGGGCTTTATTCCTAGTGGATCCCTGAATGCATATAGCTCGTCCTGATGCAGCAGGACAATAGAATAGCTTCCCACCAGGTTTTCCATAGTTAGTTGGATGGATTTGATTATAGAGTGCTTTTTGGATAGGTTGTTGGCAATCATTCGGACAATAATCTCCGAATCGGTATCTGACATGAAGGCCCAGCCAGCATTTTCCTTTTCCTGTCTGAGTGCGTCTTGGTTAGCAATATTACCGTTATGGCCAATACTCAGTTCCCCACTGACCGATGATACGGTCATGGGTTGCGCGTTCTTCATTGATGAACTCCCGGCTGTAGAATATCTAACGTGCCCTATTCCGGTTAACCCCTTGGTAAATTCATCCCCAAAATCATTCAGAACTTCAGTCACCAGTCCCATTCCTTTCAGGGTCAGGTGTTCTCTGTCATGGATGGTGATTCCTGCAGATTCCTGTCCCCTGTGTTGTAAAGCTCTCAGACCTACAGTCATCAAGTTCAGTACAGGTGATTTACTTGCTATGCCTAGAACACCACATGCCTCTCTGAGAGGCATCAGTGTGTCTTGGCCCAGCTATATTCACGGCCTTTTGCACTATTTCCAAAACCGCAGGATGCGCATTTCTTCTTACGCAGGTGGTATGCATGTCGTCCACACCTCCGGCAAATCATATGGGTCTGTTTCTGGCGTTTACCTTGTGCTGCTGTGCCTTTACCCATTTTAATCGTGAATTCCCGAAAAGCAGTACTCGGACTGTATCGGGGTGATGCTTTACCTGATTGGGTTATAAAATAATTTGTTTAGCCTAAACCGATGGCTCTGTAGTCAAAACCGGCCTTTTCAATTTGTTCTGGATTGAAAGC
>DQOP01000018.1 GCA_015658585.1 Candidatus Poseidoniales archaeon
GATGAATGGAGAGTAACAAAGGATATTATCTCGCCAACATTCGTTTCAGCCGGCGACAAAATCAGGAATTTCAGTTTCAATTCCCCCGGATTCTACAAGGTCAGACTATGGCTTTTCCTAATTCTTGCTCCTCTTTTGATATGGGTTGTAATGTGGGATATAGTCAGTTGGCCATTTTTGATTTGGTTTAGCTTGTGGTTCTCTGCGATCGATGCCATCTATCTGAGCCGCATATGTAGTCTGATTCTATCATATTTTATTATTATTAGAATATACTCTCATTGTACCAATAATAGGAACCTGCCGATTAATTCAGGCATGATGTCGGATTTCGATGATTATGTAGTTATGCACTTGTTTCACGTCCCAAAAGACTTTGATAGTTTCAAGCTAACTTTCCGTGCACTCCTTTTTGATTTCATTGGTGGTTATTTGTTGTTAATTTTCAGTGGATACTACGTCATACTATCTTCCGGTAATGTTACTAGAGTCTCTATTGACAACTTTGTTTCCAGTGGTTATCCATCGCTAATCATTGCTTTGCTGTTCATGTCTGTTTTTATACCTATAATGGAAGAATTGATGTTCCGAGGATTTGTTCTGGATTTAGCCTCTGAGGTATATGGTCGCTGGGCTGCGATATTTATCTCGGCAATTCTGTTCGCTTTAATCCATCCGCTCTTTATTCTGACTGTGTTAAACGCTTTTTGGGCTGGTTTAGTGTATGGGTACCTCAGACTTCGCACTAATAGTCTTTGGCCTTCGATAGTACTGCATTCATTATGGAATGGCCACTTAGCACTTTTAGCTTTTTATTATTAATTTAGATCTTTGACCATATAATAGTCTTCTAGGTCATATCCCAGTTTCTCGTAGTAAAGTCTCGTACCTGCACCGTGCGTAACCCTGATTTTATCATAATCCTTTGATTTCTCTTCAGCAATTTTCATCAATTTGCTTCCCAATCCCATGTGTTGCACTCCCGACCCTGTTTTCCCTATGTCCGCTGCCTGCCCTGTCACTTTTACTTCCCTGACAGTTGCATTATCATCCAATCTCAATCTTAGATATGCCAGAAGTTTGGAGCCAGATTCGTATGAGATGAAATATTCGGTTCCTCCACTGGACTTGTATTCTATCTCCTTAAGTTCAGCGGTAGAGGGATCAATCCAGGCTCTCCAGAGTTCCCTGCAATTGATACACTTACATTTCTTGCCCCTTCTCTTCAATTCTTTTCTTGCATATTGCCTCAGGTTTGAATTCATGACACCAGCAATTATCTGTGGTTTTGGTATATCTCTCTGTATCCTCTGGATTCTAACATAAGGTGGTACGATTTCCTTCAGATCTGCAACAACATTAGCAGCTGTTTCGGTATCATATGGCACAAAATCACCAGGGTTACGGGAAAGCGGTGAACCTTTGACTAACAAAGTAGGGTACAACTTTAGCATATCTGGCTGGAAATCCTCTTCTTCGAACAGCCGTTTGAAATCCCTGACATCCGTTTCAGGAGTCATTCCAGGTAATCCTGGCATCATGTGGTAAACCACCTTGAATCCCGCCTCTTTCAATAATTTTGTGGCTTTGATAACATCTTCAACTTTTTGTTGGCGATTTAATTTGTCATGCACACCATCATCTAGGCATTGAACTCCAATCTCCACCCTTGTGGCACCCTGTTTTCTCATCTGGAATACGGACCAGGGGGTGCATTCCGTAGGTCTGGTTTCCATTGTCAGGCCAACACATTTGTGCTTTGCATTTCCATTTCTATGCAAAGCCTCATCCAATGGCAATCTTTCACCATTCAGGGTCTCAAAGGCTCCTGTCAAGAATTCGTCTTGATAATCGGGAGTTCTGGCGGTGAAAGTACCACCCATTATTATTATTTCAATTTTATCAGTGGGATGTCCATTTCTGACGTACTGTTCCAGTCTTGCATCTACCTGTGATCGAGAATTGTAATTGTGCCTCTTTCCACGCCGTGCAGCGGGTTCATGACCAGTATATGATTGAGGACTTTCGTTTGATGGTCCTCCTGGGCAATAAGTACAGGTTCCGTGAGGGCATGATGCAGGTGAGGTCATTATTGCGACAGGCGTTACTCCTGCACTGGTACGCATAGGTTTTACTCTCAATAATTTGGCCAGTTCTGGTTCTTCAGCGGAATCTATTTGTGCTAGAAGTTGATTATTGGGTGGGACCCTCGAAAATTTCTGTTCTTTGGCTACCTCTAGTTTGATGAGCTGTACTTCTTGCCTGGTTTTAGGCTTTTTTTCCAGAAGGCGGTTGACAACCAGTTTCGCTTCAATCATTTTAGTACAAATCCTTCTTAGCTTTAGTTAAAACTTGCGGATTGTCTCCCTTGACCAGAACATCATCTTCTATTCTTACTCCTCCTTTACCCGGAATATAGATTCCCGGTTCGATAGTAACTGCCATGGATTCCTTGGCGATAACCTTTGATTTGTACGTTAACGATGGAAATTCATGTATTTCCAATCCAAATCCATGGCCAGTTCCATGGACAAAATTCCTACCATAACCTTTACTTCGTATAAAATCTCTTCCGGCCTTGTCTATGTTGTGTCCGCTGTTACCTGCCTTAAGTTCATGCGTGGAAAGTTTATTTGCTTCCAGAACCACTTGATAAATTTCCTTCAATTCAGCTGATGGTTCTCCATTCACGAAATAGGTTCTGGTTATATCTGAGCAATAACCGTCCCAGAAAACTCCAAAATCACATATTACCGGATCACCGCTTTCCAATTTTCTATTTGTATTGGAATGATGTGAATGTGCTGCGTTTGGACCTGAGGCAATAATCGTGGTAAATGAATTCTCCTGAATTCCATTTCTACCCATAAAATAATCGATTTCAGTTCTGACTTCTCTTTCAGTGAGTCCCTCCCCGCATTCCACTAGATTCCTTGCAAATTCTTGCCCAGAATCAGATTGTTTGATTGCTTTCCTTATTCTTTCCAGCTCATCTTTCGTCTTTACGCCTCTCATTTCTGTAACAAAGTCGTTCTTGGAGGCCTTTATTCCTCTTCCCAATCCGATTTTGGAATCTATGTACACATTTTTGATTTTCTTTTCATTGAGGGTGTTTTTTAGTACATCAAGAGCTGTTTTACCATCCGATTTTATGTCTGGATAGAGGGTCCATAACCTAATATCATCGATTGAAGATTCTTCTATACATCTATGTTCTTCTAGGGAAGAGGTGATGGCTATAGGCTCTCCTTTTCTGGGAATAATTACAAAGTTCATTGTGGAACCAGGAGGGCACCCTGGTGGTGAATCCGAGTTTCCCAGATACCGGGTATTGCCTGGCAGGGAAGTTATGAATGCATCCTTCTCATCAAGATTTTTCTTAATCTCATTCCATCTTCTTTCGTAATTAATTTTCATTATTTCCCATTAGTGAATTTGCCATTGCGTAACCAGGCACTAGATTGCCTAAAATTAATAAACTTCCTATTATATAATAATCTTTCACTATGAAAAGCATCGAAGTAATGATAACGACAAGATACATTACATAGATATAGAATTCTTTTATTTTCATAGGCCACTTCCGATTATAGTTTCTGGTAGGTCAGGTCCTATTCCTGATAACCACAAGATAGACAGGATTGAGATTGGAAGGATTTGCATTGCAAGATCATCATCAAACCATTTTAATTTCGGTCTTTCAACCAGTACTGCAATTAGTCCACCTAATACAGAATAAAAGATTACACCAACAATCAGCTGGTATATCGCAAAACTACAGACAAAACCAATCCCAAGCCCCCATCTATCTCCAAGTTTGTGATTAACTTCTCCAATTACAGGGTCTGTATAAGCGGCCATGATTATTGTAGCAACAGCCAAACTCTGAGGGAATGCACCCATCTCGTAAAACCCTAGAATAATGAAAGTACCACTGGCAAACCACACAAATCCTGCTACTCGGTCACTTTCATAGTCCCGCATCCCAAACAGATTCAGATTCTTGTTTAAGCGTAGGTATTCTATCCCCAGTATTATTATCCATAATAAGATCACAAGATAAATTCTCTCTAATCCCATTATTTTTTGAGGGAATAGAAAATATATCACAAAGCAGGCTGCTACCGTATGGTTGAACCGTCGGTATATCTTTTCATCAAACATCTGGTCTCAGTCCAGATTAAAGAACGCCTTAGATATGTATATCTATGTTCAGGAATTGAGCCATTTCCTTATATCTGCTTCGAATGGTAACTTCTGTCAGATCTGCAGCTCTGGCTACATCCTTCTGTTTTCTTCGTTCGTTATTGACTATCGAAGCAATATAGACTGCAGCAGCAGCCAAGGAGATTGGCACCGAATTTGTGAGAGGAACGTCTTGTGCTGCTCTGAGCAAATCCCTTGCAGCTCCCTCAACTTTTGGAGTCAATTCCAGCTTTGAACATATTCGGGGCAGGTAATCCTCAGGTAGTGGAGGCATCGAATGCATTTTCAGGGCCTTGACCATAACCTGGTAAGTTCGTGAGATTTCCTTTCGTGAATACCTACTATGCCGGCTTATCTCAGTCAATGTTCTTGGAACACCTTCCTGCCGACAAGCAGCGTACAAAGCAGCGCAAGCTACCATTTCGATTGCTCTACCACTTAATGATTGTTCCTGGATCGCTCTTCGATATATGAATGCAGCTGTTTCCTGAATTCTTCGTGGCAATTTTAGATTAGTTGCGACAGCTTGCATTTCGCGCATGGCCACAGCCATATTTCTCTCAGCAGACTTGGAAGCCCGGGCTCTCCTCTGCCACTTTCTCATCCTAAATAACATGGACTGATTCCGGTTGGAGATTGAACGTCCATAATAATCACGATTTGTTGGTGATATCTCGGTTGAGAGTCCTTTGTCAGGAAGAGTGGTTGACATGGGTGGCCCTGCTCTGGCCAGTGCATTCTCTTGCTGCATGTCAAAAGCTCTCCATTCAGGTCCTGTATCAACGATATTTTCCTCTAGAACCAGACCACAGTCAGCACATACTATCTCAGCATGATCGTAATCCCTTTTGAGATGAGTGCTTTTACAATCCGGGCATTTTGTTATTTCGTCTACATTTTCTTGGTCGGTTTTAGAAGTCATTTTCTCATCCTCCTCTGGGATTTCTCGTTGATTGAGAACCCTATAAAAGGTTTTCTGTGCCTTTCAAGGTTAATTCTAGCCTAAAGTTGTCTCTCCATTACTATGCCATCACAACCATCTTGATAGTAACAGGGAAGGATATCTACCCTTGAAAAATTCAGTTTACGATAGAAATTAATTGCATCGGAATCTTTTCTCACCTCTAGTGTTACTTTCCGTACTCCATAAACTTCACTTGCTTTTATCATTCTACTCATTATTTCCTTTCCAAGCCCCCGTCCTTGAAACTTTTTATCCAGTGCTAGGATAAGTATACGCAATTTCTCATTGGGCAAGATTGCTCCACAACCCACACCGATAATATTTCCATGATCCTTTACTATCAGAAATCCTTCAGGCCATCTCTGATGAATGGTTAAGAAAACTTTTTTTTCATAATTCTCAGTAAGATTATCATCTAAAAAAACCATCATCTGGTCTAGGTCCGATACCTGAAATATTTCAATATTCATAGTTCTGTCAATTTGATATTTCCTGAAGTTGTACAACTTGAGACATAGCTGTTTTCAGTATACGTTGCTTTTCCAGTTCCTTGACTTGAAAAAAGGTAGTAATAAGAATAAAGATTATCTCCATTTCCGTCATCAACCCAGTCTGATATTCTATAAGGAGGCATCCACATGAAGTATGAATTTGCAAGATCGATATTTACCACTGTTGACGTCCCGTCATTTAAGGGAACCAATGCATTTACCCACGCGTGACCCCCCCAATCTCGCAGATCACATTTTTCTCTATTGTCTATAAATGCAGGTATTTTCCCCAATTCCAACCACGTCGGTATCCCCGCCGCTCTTGCAATTGATGAGAAAAGTATGGCAAAATCATCACAATCACCATAACCACTTTCCATGCTCTCTGGGCAGCTTTTTGGAATTGATGATGGCTGATATATGTAATCCGAGCTTATGTAATCAAATATATTTCTCAAGATATGAATAACATTTCCATTAGTACCATTGGTCATTTCAGATGCCAGGTCCTGGATTTCGGGCAGACTGGGCTCAATAAGCCATTCATCATCCAGGTAAATCTCATAGCCTTCTGGCATATCCTCAATGGTACCCGAATCTTCAATGGTCAATTCTGGTCGGATGGTATTGACGGTCAGTTCGTATTCGACCGATACGTAAGCCCGCTCATCATCCTTCAATTGGCCAGACCATTTCATTCTCCCAACTTCATTTTCTTCAAATTGGGGACTCACGTTGATCTGGTTTATCTCCTGCCATAAAGTGGTATCCTGTTGTGGCCAGGAGGGTCTGTTCTCAGGTTTGCCCAGGATTAATTCATATTCGGCAGACTTGCCGTTCTCCAGGTATATTGTAAAATTTCGTATCAAGTTAATAGTAATACTTTCGGGTATGTTGTAATAGGGCGTATTCATCTCATCCCAATAGTCTAGACTTTCATTCATCAAGGACTGGGTCTGGGGTGCTAACAACATACCTACCACTAGTAAAAGTATGATTGTCTTCTTTGGCAGATATCCTGACAGGTTTCTTGGAGTGATTATTTTCGGGGTTTTTTTTTCTATTTGTGTCCTGGTTTGTATCTGTTCGATCGGAGCCTCCCGATCAAGAATCGGTGCGGAACAATTACCACACTTGAAATCACTCTCGTTTAGGACAAATCCACAGGTGTTACAAAGTTGCATCCATCTGTGAATTAGGGTATTGTTTAATAAAATTATACAGAATCAGATCTGCTTTGCCTAAATTCGTTGAATATAAATAAAATCAGGCCTACAGCTAAAACATAAGCACTGGTCTGTCTACCAAAGGCATCCGCTATCTCCACAACCACAATGGTCAAAATACAAATCAGCATAACTCCCCATTTTGTGATCTGGATTGCGTTCTTGTCCTCTGCGTCAAAGTACCTGATAAGACCTGCTGCTGATTGAAAACCCTGAGTTTTCTTTTCCTTGGCCATAACTTTTCGATTTGGAAGTCTTATATAAAATAATCCCCGTCGACAGACGCACTATTTTTGTATAATTGCAGACCACTACCATTGATTACCCTAAAGATTATGTAACTTATAATGTAACTGTGACCTATTCAGGGCGACGGCGCAGCGCGATGACGGCCACGGCGGCGACAGCGGCGGCCAGCGACGGCACGGGGAGGAATCCATCGTCGTCTCCATCATCGGCCTTGTCGAAGGCGTAGGCCTTGCCGTCCCCGGAGCCGGCGGTGAGGTACTCACCGTCTGCCAAGATGGAGACCGAAATCACCGCATCCCCAGTGGTATAGCTCCAGAGTGGCGTATTGCTGCCCTTGTTGAACAGGTAGACCTTAGCATCAGCGGAGCCGGAAACAATGTACTATCCGTTCGCCGAGATGGCCACCGAAATCACATCAGATCCAGTAGTATAACTCCAGAGTGGTGTACTACTGTCCTTGCCAAAGAGGTAGACTTTGTCATCATAGGATCCGGCAGCGATGTACTCGCCGTCAGCAGAGATAGAGACCGTCCACACAAGCCTCCCAGTGAAGTAGTTCCAGAGCGGTGTGCTGCTGTTCTTGTTGAATAGATAGATTTTTTGATCACGGGAGCCGGCGGCGATGTACTCTCCGTCCGTCGAGATAGCTACCGACACCACA
>DQOP01000006.1 GCA_015658585.1 Candidatus Poseidoniales archaeon
ATACAGAAATACTATGTATGAGACAACAATTATTGCCAGACCAAACGTGGCTCCCAAAGTAGTCTCAATCGGGTTTAAAGGATTCTCATTTAGACCCATGTAAAGATAGATTATAGCCATAACTATAATCGGGAAGAGCATCGGTGCCATGATGTTACTATCACTAATTCTCCGACCTTGTACTAGAATACAGAGACCTAATAGTACAGTCAGACCCAATATTGTCTGGTACTTATGAGACTCTATACTAAATCCCGCAGTATCCCAATTTGATTCTAGAATCAGAGGGCAACCATTTGCATTTCCTCCAACAGACCCCCAGTCTGAAGGACACAGGAAAGGTACATTATAACTGACATAATTGTCCAATGTGTCGTTACCTCCCCCTGGTGTGCCATCATCATGAACGTAGCCTGGCCTCGGAACTTCTCCTGTAGTATAATACAAAACAAGACCCAATAATGCAACTGCCAAAAGGAACTGAAGAGCCGGCAAGTAAAAACTTGGTTGAGAGGATGCTAATGACGGTGGCGACGAAATACTAGTTACCTTCTCCGAATCCTTAGCCACAGGTGTTTCAACCTTAGAAGCCCCCATATCTTTAGCTCCTGCGAGGTTGACTCCACAAATATTACAGAATGGTGCATTGTCTTCAACTTCAACAGCACAGACCGGACACTTTTTCATTACTTGTCATTTGAGAGTAGCAGTTAAAGGCTTTGGACTGTGGCAAAGATTCTTAACAACCTTTTCACTACCGAAATAATGAGTACTGAACCGATGACTCTAAGAGATTTAAGAGTACAGACTTTCAAAGAAAGAAAAGAGGGAAGATTAACAAAATTACCAGCCACTTTCTATCAAAGACTAAAAATCCTGGAAATACAAATACTAGATATCATAGAGGAATCAAAGATCAATGCCCAAAGATTAGAAAAGGCTAACGCGGATGTTCGCAAGTTTTCCGACATGAAACTTGAATTGCACAAAAATCGGGAACGGAAATTGACTGATTTGGCACGTGAAAAAGTAAATGGACAGAATCCTAATATGAAAAATGTACATCAGAATGAGAATGAATATCTGATTTCTTTATGTACTGTTATAGAAAAACATCGTGCAAATACTCTACTAAATGAGATTCCAATGGACACAGATATCCCAGTACTGGAAGAAAAGAGGATTGAACCTGAAGAAAAGACTACCATAAAGATCAAACCTCAGAATAATGAATATATAGAAATAAAAGTACTCGAGGATCTCCCAACTTTTACTGGAATGGATGCAAAGAATTACAGTCTTAAAAGCAATGACATTGTAAGTATCCCAATATACAATGCCAGAATACTTAGCGATGCTGGAAAAGTCCGATTAGTTAAAGAGGTGGAGGCCTGAACTACAAGACTCACAGTAATGGAATACTGATAATTGAAGAAAAAGTAGCCGCACAGATTCACAACAAGGGCCACACTGGAATACCTCAGGAAAAGGGGCACCTATTTCTTGCACCTGAAGAGGCATTGTACTGCAACGCAAGGGGAGATATTCAATTGGAATCCAAAGAGATTGAAAAATTCTCGGAAAAAAACCTGAGTTATGTCGTCTATAAGGATTTGAAAGAGAGGGGACTCGTAGTCAAGGTCGTGGATTATGGACTACGTCTTTATGACCGGCAAATTTCGGTTAAAGGACCAGCTTCAGCCATAATACTGATTAAGAAATTTGAGAACATAATAGATTTCTCGGATATAATTGCGGAACTTGGAAAAGGTCTTGAGAGAAGGGTCCAGATCTCCATAGTAGACTCGGAGAATAGCGCAGTGTACTACGTTGCTAAATTCGTATCCTGGCCTCAGACAAAATTAAAGGATGACGCCAAATCAAGCGTGGATGATGTAAATATGAAAGAATTGATTGATAAGGGGTATCAAATTAATTCAGGATTAAAATTTGGAACGCATTATAGAGTCTACAACTATGAATCCAAACATGCACCTTGGTTAATACAAAAAATTGATGATAGTATGTCCTGGCTGGATGTTACTAGAATGGTCAGGGTCGGTCATGGCGTGAATAAAACGATTGTACTAGCTTACAAGGGGTACTGGATAAGTTTCGATTGGATTAAACCGTGATAATAGGTCTCTACTTAGATGATTTTTCACTATTAAACAGGATAACCAGTAAAATCAAAAGCAAGGAATTCATATTAAGGCATATCAAAGAAATACCTCCAAATGACAAAAATATCTCGGTAATTATTTCCAAGGATAGACTCCATGACTGCAATTTGCCACAAATACAGCCCAGGAATCTAGAAATATTGGAACTAAGAATAAGGTGTGCGTTCTATGATTGCCACGAATTGATAGCAGGTATAGATCCCGGAGGAACAAATGGACTGGCAGTTATAGGGAGCAACAGAATACTATACCAAAATGAATTTGAAAATATTGATAATTTAGTCCAAATCATTAAGACAATAGACGAGGAGATAGGATTGAATTTAATAAAAATAGGAACTGGATCACCACCAGAAAGAAACCAAATAATAAATTCTCTTCAGAGATTCTCAAACTTAATAAAACTGGTAAGTGAAAACCATAGTGGTAGTAGAAGTCATACCGCTGCGGCTACTAGGATTGCTCTTAGAAAAGAAGTCTTGGAAAATCCGAAGGATTATGAACCCAAAGATGGAGAAATTGGATGGGTTCAACAAGAATCACGAAGATTGTCAAAGGGTTTGGTTACAATAGATAAGCAGTTAGCTCATCAGATACTTGTCGGAAAACTGACAATGTCTGATGCAATCAAAGCCTACACTAGCAAAATCAAAATGTAAGTTTGAAATACCGCATCCTGTCTAATCCAATTGTCGCATATGACTGCTTTACTTTCCATAGATAAATTACAACACGGCTTTGGCAGAGGTGACACTCGAGTAGATGTTCTAAAGGGAATCGACCTCACCATTGAAACCGGAGAATTGGTTGCACTTATGGGGCCTTCAGGATGTGGTAAGTCAACATTACTCAATATCATAGGAGGTCTTCTAAAGGCTGAAAATGGAGAAATAGAACTCACAGGGGCCGTCAATCTTGAAACTGGAAATGCTGACTATTTCAAATATGGGACAAAACATCCACGAAGAGTTGTAGATGTCAGACGTAGGGGAGTTGGTTGGATCTTTCAGGATTACCATTTACTTGACCAGTTAACAGCTTTCGATAATGTTGTCATATCTTTGGAGTTAGCAGGTGTTGATACCTCCAAAGCTGAGGAACGTGCAAGAAAAGCCCTCATAAAAGTAGATTTAGCGAATCGTATGGATTTCATACCTGAACAACTGTCAGGAGGGCAGCAGCAACGCGTTGCGATAGCAAGAGCGATTGCAGGATCTCGCCCCCTACTTCTAGCAGACGAACCTACGGGAAACCTGGATGTGAAGACTGGCGAAGAGATCATAGAACTCTTCAGGAAACTTTGTAGCGATAGGAAAGAGCCAATTTCAATCTTGATGGTGACACACGACCCTCATCTAGCCTCTAAAGCTGACAGAATGCTGCTACTCAAAGATGGTTTGACGGCGGCATCGGATATACGCTCGGCTTGGGGAATAGTGGAGAAAGAAGAATGAATGACGCCATTCTTAATTTTATAGACCTTTTGGGGAGGCAACATTGAGTTTCTGGTCAACGATTCTGGTGATTATACTTACCACTGTGGTCGCTATGTTATTTGGTTCGGAAAAATCAACCATACCTTGGAAAACAAGATTTTTGTCCGCACCTGATAATCTCTGGATGGCAGCAAAAAGTGCCTGGGTCAGTCGTGAGAGAGGATTGGCCGTGTTTGCAGGGGTATTCCTAGCATCCTTAGTAATCACAACCGTTCTTGCATATGGAGTAGGACTTTCTCAACTAGCACTGCAGGATTCATTACAAACCGATGTGTTTGACGCGAAAATTGATTTTAAAAGGGATCCGGGCAACAATGTTACGGGTAGGACAAATAATTCGGTAGTTTGGGAATCAGTCTGCGATGAATTGACCTCAATGGATGAATTTTCAGATTGCGGCTTGATATTCGGACGACAAGGCATTCGTGTCGAAGGATTCTTTGATGAGACCTTCCTTGTACCACAACCTCTGAATGTAATCTCCATAGAAGGGCCAACGGGTGATTGGGGCAATGTCAGTTTCGATTACCCAGAGGCCCTAGAATCAGGCCCTCCAATCAATGGGGACAGAACCTTGCGATTCTATGGAGATGGCATCTGGGATGGAGAACTAGGGGAGAGGCATGCCAAACAAGTGATTTATGGTTCATGGCCGATTAATGGAAAGGCGGCAGCTGATAATCGTTCTATTGTCTTGCCCTCCCAAATCGCTAGCAAGGCAGGTGTTGGTGTCAATGAAACAATATCGTATCTAAATTTCACATATGTCACCGATTCCGTTAGTTTCGAAGCTATTAGTGGAGGGTTAGAGAATTGTCAGGGTGAAGAAGTCATAGAGCAAAGCGGTTATCTTTTCTGTAGAGTAAACATGACCGTACGTAATCTAACGATTGCTGCAATCTATGAGGAGACCGGTCCCGGAAATCCAACGTTACTCTTCAATCCTGTAATGGTCACAGAATCTGTTCTTACTGATGAACAACGCGTAATCCTGATGGATTATGATCACGGTTATCTGGGTGTCGCCTTAGATAGATCACTTCTACCAACATCTTCTACTGCAGACGCAGAAGACTGGCTTGAAAATCTACAAGAAAAAGTCAAGGATAAAACATACGCAAATGGAGAGATTGAAATTGAATACGTTGATCTTATTTCAGGTACGATTGGATTCCTGAATATATTTTTAGGTCTGGTTCAAGTATTTGACTACATACTAATGATTCCTATAGTGGTTTTATCATTCTCGGTACTAATATATGGTTTAGCGTTGTCTTTAGAACAACGAAAAAGAGAGATAGCTATTCATCGCGTTCTTGGTGGAACAGAAGCAAATTTGAGAGGGATGGTACTTCTTGAGGTATTCGTTATCAGTACTGTAGGTTGGTTTGCAGGGTATACACTTTCACTACTATCTGTACCACTAATACTTGATGCTGTTGGTTTCATGTCTTTCAGAGAAGGGGAATTCGATGTTAATGCAACATTGAGTTTCTGGTCAACGATTCTGGTGATTATACTTACCATTGTGGTCGCTATGTTATTTGGAAGAAGCCGCACTAAGGAATTCTTGAGCATAGAAATTGATGAAGGTGTCCGTAGGGTCGTAACTATCAAGAAACCAAGAACCTGGTTACATTTGACCGCTTTCTCAATTGGAGTTCTGGCAGTTTTAGAAAGCTGGATTGAAACTAATGAAGGTTGGTGGATATATGGTGAGAATGGAATTGTGGGCAATTTCATATGGAACGGACTATTGTTCATCTTAGGACCATTCTGCCTCTGGATTGGAGGCGCACTGGTACTAGGCCGAATAGGGGCCGCGGGACCAAGAATCCTTACTCTCTTCTTAGGCTGGACACCAGCATTATCTGATATCAAAAGAGGGCTAAGTGGATCCAGTTCTAGTGAAGCCGTCAACCGACTGGCAGTCATCATGCTTCTAACACTATCAATCGTCACTCTTGCTGCTGTTCAAGGGTACACCGGTACTGCAGTAGATGAAAGAACGGCCTCAGCGCAGACTGGAGCAGACCTTCAGGTGCAATTTGACGAACCCGTCACAGAAGAACAGGCACGAACTGAAGTCATGTTAGCCATACAAAGGGTCGACAATCCCTCAATAAGTGGAATAGAATCAACAACCTCAGTAGGTAATATCTTCACTAACAAAAAGGGAGAGGGAGCAAGCCTACTGACTTGGATTGTATTTGATAATCATGAAGATACTTTGATTTGGGACTCACAAGCAGTCCCGAAAAATGATATTGGGGACTCGGCCTCTAGGTGGGCAAACGATGGTTTCACAACTGGAGAGTCTGCTAGAAGACTACTCGACTTGCCCTCAGAGGACTCTGTGAATGATCCAGAGGATTACGAAATGAATCTAGAATATAACGAGTATACTTTTACCTTCTCGTGGGAACTTAATACCACTATTATTGACACAACAACTACTGAAACTAAAGTAAATTACATGGGTAATCACCAATGGGTACCTGGATTATCAACAGCAGAGGCTGAACAATCAATAGTTATAGGAGAAAAAACCTACAGACTGCTAGCAGGAGATAATGTAGTTGACCGCTATACTTCACCACGCTGGTTCTTTGAACTATGTGACCAGAGCGAGGAGGATTGCGGAGATGCTTTACGAAAATTAAGCGTTGAAGTAACAAACGGAAATGGAGTTGCCTCCACCCAAGACTGGTCAACAACTCACAGGGAAGTGGAAAGAAATGGAGGGCTGATATTTGGTACACAAGGATTACTGAGCCTTCAATTTGTGGTTGCATCGCTTGCTTCCGTGGCCTCTGCATTTGTTTTCCTATCACTAGTTCTTACCAAACGCAAAAAAGAACTGGCCATCCTCCAAGCCATCGGAGCCAGTCCAAACCAAGTCATACGTCTTGTTCTATTCGAAATTCTAGCGATAATTATTGTTAGTATGGGTCTTGGAGTATTACTAGGACTTGGAATTGCATATTCATTTAATGGTTTCTTTGGAATATTTGGATTCTTATTTCAACTGTTCCTTGGGGCCGGGACACCAATCAACAGGGAACTTGTATGGCCTTGGCTCCAGTTAGGTCTTGTAAACCTTTCAGTTCTGTTTGCTGTAGTACTTGCACTGATCTTTACAACACGAAGAGCATTGAAATCAGATCTTGCTGTAGTTCTTAAGGGGGAGTGATAAATGGCTAACAAACTAAATGAGATTCTATCAGCATCAGGGTTATACCACGTCTATGAATCAAAAGCAGAAGATGGTAATGTCGTCGCCCTAAGGGGATTACATGTCCGTGTTATGGAGGGTGAAGCTGTTGCGATTGTTGGTCCGTCCGGTTCTGGAAAATCAACACTCCTAAAATGTTTGGGTGGATTAATGAAACCCTCTGCAGGAGGAGTCATGCTCAACCAAAGAATGATGGCCAGATTAACTGGAAATGAACTGGTTAAACTAAGGCAAGAGACAGTATCCTTTATTTTTCAAGACGCAAACTTGCTAAACCACCTTAACGCCTTAGACAATGTAGCTCAACCATTGAGGCACCAAGGTGTACTTCCATGGGAAGCTAGAAAAAAAGCACAAAAACTTTTGGACCGACTAGGTATGGGGGAACGTTCTAATGGAATTCCAGAAGAATTATCGGGTGGTGAACAACAACGTGTATCTATCGCAAGAGCGTTGATAACCAAGCCCAAACTAATCCTTGCTGATGAACCAACCGGTGCTCTCGACCCCATCACAAGTAGAGAGATTCTAAATATTTTCAAAGACTTGCATAAAAACGAGGCTGTGGCTTTCTTAGTAGTGACACACAATCGCGAAGTAGCATCCTTTGCAGACAGATCCTTAGAATTGAGAGATGGAAGATTTGTTGCACAGCATGGTACTGATGTTGACATAGGAGATCTGACTGTGAGCAGGGAAATAATCATAGATGAAACGGGTACAGTTACGCTCCCTCCTGACATTCTAGCAAAAATAGGAGGTGCCGGGAGATTCGAACTACCAAAACTTTCAAAAGATATTATAAATTTTGAAAGAGTAGAATCGGACAAGATTGTGATTGAAGAAAAAGGAGAACTAGTTTTATCTCCAAATTGTCCAGCATGCCGATATGATTATGGGACAGGTACACTCCAGATGTGTCCTGAATGTGGCGCCAGTCGTCCAATGATCAAATCATAAGTTCGATACGATGGGTTTTTCGGTCAATAACCGGAATTTTGTTATCATAAATGGGATTTACAAAATCCTGGTAAGATTCTAGGAATTTAGGAATCTCTAATCCCATAAATTGGTCAATTCCTGCTTTAGATATCAAATCGATGCCAGAACGAGCTAGATTGCGGGCACCTATCAGATCCTGAATCTCATACTCCGCCATCCTTATCTTTAGAAGAGCTGCTCCAAGCTTGATCAAACCCTGCAGAAATCTATGTTCACTACTGTTTCTTACAGATGCAATCCATAATCCTTCCCAGGCTTCATGGGCCTCCCAATAGTAATGATAATTATATAGATCTATTCCAAACAAATATTCCTGATTGTCCTTCCATAATTCAGAGTCCCATTTCTTATGTTCTTCATCTTCTTCACCATAACTATGTCCCTCAGGACTGTTGGTAGGGTGAGGATGTAAACCTGGAACATAACGATAAGGTGGAAAATCCTGGGATGAGTACCTCGTTGCCCCAATATTCAATTCAGTTTCAGAAGACGCTAATGGATAATCTGGCATCAACCACTCAGCGTATCTTTTATCGCATTCGTAAAAGCAGTTATGTCTTGTTCATTATTATAAAAATAAATGCTTGCGCGGGCACTACCATCAATACCTCGTGAATTGAACCATGAATGGACACAATGCATTCCACTTCGGATTGCAATATTGTATTTTTTATCCAAGTGCATAGCAACATCTGTTGAATCCCACCCTTCTAGATTGAAAGAACAGATACCTCCTCTCTGGGATACTTCCGGACCCACGATTGATAAACCATCAAGATCTTCCAGTTCTTTGGTCAACAAAACGTTTAGTTTATTCTCATGTTTGCTGATACTATCCCGGCCAACGCCCATTACGTATTCCGCTGCGGCTCCAGCTCCAATTGCTCCTGCATAATCCTGTAGACCTGCCTCAAAGCAAGACGGGGGTGGCAACAACTCATAACTCTCATACGAGGTGCTAACGACCGTGGAACCCCCAACATAGGTTGGAATCAATTCCTTGAGCTCGTCGTACTTTCCATAAAGCAATCCCATACCACTAGGTCCACAAAATTTGTGAGCACTCGCTGCAGCAAAATCAACATCCAGATCCACGACATTCAACTCCTTATGAGGTGCTGACTGGGCTGTATCCATCAATACTTTGACACCTTTATCGTGACAAATCTCAATAATATCCTTGGCTGGGTTAGTATTGCCATCTAAATTTGAAGTATGAACAAAACTCACCAGCTTGGTATTGCTATCAATCATTTCCTTCAATGCTTCCAGATCAAAAAAGTAATTGTCTTTGGCAGGCACTACCTGATAGTTGATTCCCTTGTATTTTGCCAGATGATGCCACGGTACCACATTGGAATTATGTTCCTTATCGGAGGTCAGGACTTTATCTCCTTTACCAAGGCCAAGACCATTGGCGACCATGTTCATTCCCTCCGTAGTATTTCTCGTGAACACTATCTCCGATGAACTCTCGGCCCCCATCAATCTACGGAGACTGTCCCTGGCCATCTCAAAACCCTCTGTAACCTGCCAACTCAATTTGTGAACTGAACGACCTCCACAGGCCGGATATTTCGTATAATATTCATTAATTGCATCAATCACCACCTGAGGTCTCAGAGTCATGCAGGCACTATCGAGATAGGTAGGCCCATCTTCCGTATTCAGAATTGGAAAATCCTTACGATATTTTGAGGTGTCCATTGTTATTTGATAATGACATAATAAAGCCGATTTAAAGACATATGATTGAAAAGAAGATTTCTTAAAGAGGTCGTAATGAAACATGCATGGGCTGCATGGTGGACTTTCCAAATAATCTGGCACCAACCTACGAATGTGCATCAGAATTAGCTAGTCTGGGGCCCGTAGCCGCGTTGCTGACACTGATCATTGGAATTCCCATAATAAAAATCATACTAAGATACTTAAAACGCGCATTCGAAAAATATGATTATATTGACCAAGGACTTGAAAACTTCCTCTTTAGGATTGTAAGCGTAGCTCTATGGGTATTGGTTATCCTGACTGCGGCCAACGAATTGGGTATCAATGTAATGGGAATCGTCGCGGCGCTCGGCATTGTTGGCCTGGCGGTCGCCTTCGCGTCGAAGGACACGATGGAGAACATTATCGCCGGCATCTTCATCATCATCGACCGGCCGTTCCGTGAAGGGGATCGTATCCTGCTGCCCAAGAAAATCGGCGGTCTCTACAGCAGCTGGGGCGACGTGCAGGAAATCGGCCTGCGCACCACCACCGTCCGCTCGACCGACGGGGTGATGCTGACTATCCCCAATAAGTTGCTGACCAGAGACGCAGTCGCCAACTTCAGCCACCGTCGCGACATGCAGTTGCGCGTGCGCATTCGACTCGGCCTCACACCGACATGGGACAACGTTACGAAAGCTGAAATAATCGTCAAGGATATCGCGAAAAATCACCCTGACATCTGCCAGGAAAAACCGAAGCCGCCGGAAGCGGTCCTGCGCGATTTCGGCGACCAGGACGTAATCATGGAAATCCGCTACTACGTTGAGAATCCCAAGCAGATGCGCCCCTCGAAATCGTTCTTCGTCACCGAAATCCTGCGTCGCTTCGGAGAAGAGAAGGTCACGTTGGCATTCCCTGTGCGCATTAACATGAACAGCGACGTGAAACTAAGCGACCTCGGTTTCTGAAGACGGCCCTCAACATAATAAAGACCTCTATTCTACCTGATAGAGGAGAAAATATGTCATTTGAAGTACCCGATTTACCGTATAGCTATAGCGCACTTGAACCATATGTTGATGAAGAGACCATGCGCTTTCATCATGACAAGCATCATACAGCCTATGTGAATATGCTGAACGGAGCTGTAGAAGCTGCAAAGAAGTTAGGAGGAAAATCGGTAGAGGAGCTCATTACAGACCTTGATTCTGTACCTGAAGCCCAAAGAGGGGCTGTGAGAAACCATGGGGGTGGACATTTCAACCATTCCATGTTCTGGGAGATTATGGGGCCTGCAAGTGGTGAGATGAGTTCGGAACTCAATACGGCTCTTCTGGAAGCATTTGGAAATCTGGATGATTTCAAGGCTGAATTCCATAACGCGGGAATGACCAGATTTGGTTCTGGATGGGCATGGTTATGCTCCACCAAAGGAAAATTATCTGTATGCTCCACTGCAAATCAGGATAATCCGCTAATGGCAAGCAAGTATGGTGGATATGACGGTAAGACCCCAATTCTAGGATGTGATGTCTGGGAACATGCATACTACCTGAATTACCAGAACCTGAGAGGCGATTACATCACCGCATTCTTCAATGTCGTGAATTGGGCTGAGGTCTCAAAGCGTTACTCTGAAACACTTTGATTACCTAACTCAGTCACTAGGTTTCCAACTAACAGAGAACTGCCTCCTAGTATCAACCAAAATGAGAATTCAGTCATATCAAAGGTTATAGCCAGAATAGTTGCCCACACTGGCTCCAGCGAATAAAGAATCGCGGCTCGGACAGGATCAAGATATTTCTGGAAATAATTGACCAGACACAACGCGCCAAAGGTTCCAAAGACGGATGATAACAATAGAGGATAAAGAAAATCTTTTTCGGCCACTAGACCAACAATATCGACTTTCCCCACATCCAGGAAAAGAAAAATATTGAAAAGAAGAATACACATGAGAGTAGAAAGAGCAATCGAGGTGAATGTAACACCTATAGGAGACACGCGTTTGGTAACAATATCGGTAGCTATGATATGGCCTGCAAACATCAAGGCACACAAAATGGTCAACCATTCTGCGATATCATAATGAAGTTCAGGTGGACCTTGAATATATCCAGCCCCGATGGTTGCAAGTACCACGCCGATAAGCAAGGCCCGGCTTTGCAATTTTCCAGCATGCCACGCCAGGATAAGGGCTGTGAAAAGTACATACAGACTTGTCAAGAATGCAGAAACTGCAGGTGATATGCCTTCCAGACCAATCATTTGGAAAACAAATCCTCCAGTCATCAGGAGGGCCAGGATCATACCATCATGCCAAACCTGGAATCCCCTGATCTCTTTTCGGATAGACGGGAAAATCAGGAAAAATAGAATAACCGCTATACTAAATCTCAGAGTCACAAACAACGTAGCTACAATGTTCGTCTGATTGCCAGTGATATATGGAGCAGAGGCATCAAGCGCATTCTTGAGCCATATGAAGGTCCAGCCCCATACTATTGTAACCAGAAAGAGAGCGATTGTGGCTTTTTGTTTCACACTACGCCCTGATCAATCATGGCGTTAGCAACTTTCAGGAAACCCGCAATATTAGCACCCATTACCAGATTACCTTTGTCCCCATACTTGGCTGCCGCATCAGAACACTGTTTGTGAATTCCAGTCATAATCTGATCCAATTTATCATCAACCTGTTCACGGGTCCACTCCTCAAAGGCTGCATTCTGAGACATTTCCAAGGCAGATACAGCAACTCCCCCAGCGTTGGCTGCTTTCGCTGGTCCAAACATAATTCCGGCCTCAAGGAGGATCTCCAGTGCTTCAGGTGAAGTAGGCATATTAGCCCCTTCACAAACTGCCTTGCAACCATTCTTGACCAAGCTCTTTGCACCATCTGCCTCAAGCTCATTCTGAGTGGCACAAGGTAAAGCTACGTCACATTTCTCACCCCAAGGTCTCTTGCCCTCATGATACCTAGAACCGGAGAACTGGGATGCATATTCCTTGATACGCCCCCTTCGATTGTTCTTAAGGTCCTTAACCCAGGCCAATTTATCCTCATCAATTCCATCTTTATCAAAGATGTACCCGCTCGAATCTGACATGGTGACGACCTTGCCACCGTAACTGATGGCTTTTTCCACGCAAAACTGAGCAACGTTACCGCTACCTGAGACCGTACAAACCTTACCCTTGATCTTCTGTTTCTTTGAAGCAAGCATCTCTCTCAGGAAATAAACCTGGCCGTAACCTGTCGCTTCGGGCCTGATCAGGGAACCTCCCCATCCATATCCCTTACCGGTCAATACTCCTTCCCACTTCCGGGTCAATCGCTTGTACTGACCGAAAAGGAACCCGATTTCCCTGCCACCGACACCTATGTCGCCAGCTGGAACGTCAACATTAGCTCCTATGTGACGAAATAATTCAGTCATGAAGGATTGGCAGAAGCGCATGACCTCCATATCCGATTTTCCTTTAGGATTGAAGTCGCTACCACCTTTTCCACCACCGATAGGACGAGTGGTCAAAGCATTCTTGAAGATCTGTTCAAATCCAAGGAATTTGATTATTCCCAGATTTACATTAGGGTGAAAGCGCAGACCTCCCTTGTAAGGTCCTATTGCACTGTTGAACTCAACCCGCATACCTCTATTGACCTGAACTCGGCCCTTGTCATCCACCCAGGGAACCCGGAAAGTGATTATCCTTTCTGGTTCAGTCAAGCGCTCTAGAATATGAGCATCCCTGTACTCCTGATGTAATTCAAAAACCGGCTCAAGAGTTTCGAAAACCTCCCATACTGCTTGATGGAATTCTGGTTGATCGGGGTCCCTCTGCTTTACCAAATTGAATGCGTCCTTGACGTAGCTCATAACTAATTCAAGTCGATATGGAATAGGCTATAAAAATATCCTTTATGGATTAATGAGCCAGCGAACCCATTGGGTCCCAAGGTGGAAGTTTAATTGGTTCCATATCATATAATTCCGCCAATTTCTTAGTAATATGTTTCTTGTGTATAACAACCTCGTACATGAATTCACCAAACCATGAATCCGACATAATATCGAATCCTTTCTCCCCATGATCTGCTCCCCAGCTGTTCTCCACTCTCCACTTTACTGGCTTGTTATCCTTTAGATCCACGCCTGTGAACAGCATTGCATGGGTCATAACGCTATCACCATACTCCAGCCGTTCGGCCTTGTTCATCTTGAACTCGGTACCATAAAATCTATCGAATTCAAACAAGCTCATATCCATTAGACCATGTTCCCGGGTAAAGAATTTGCCAACGTCACAGCCAAACCAGACTGGGTCATTGGCCTTTATGGATTTAATTGAATACTTCTTAAGTTCATCATTTTCAAGATTCAGATAACGAATGATATTCCCCCCATGTACATTTCCAAGAAATTCCACGGTGTACGTCATGTTATAATCCGTAAAACTGCGTGGATCGTTGATAAGACAAACAAAATCATCAAGTTCTATTCCCACATGTTCCCCATAGAATTTCTTTGGTGTCAGATCTGTAAATCTCTGGAATTTGTTCTTCTTATCACGGAT
>DQOP01000027.1 GCA_015658585.1 Candidatus Poseidoniales archaeon
AGGTACAGCATTGAATGCTTTTGGAACCTATGATATAACCGACTTCAGTGTTGAGGTGTTCGACTCAGACGAGGATCTTCTGTTTAGTGGAGAAACCAGTTCGGAAGCCGTAGATACGGACGACGATGACATCCCGGACACTAATAGATTCGAAGCTGATATTGTTTGGAACTATAATGATCCTGCTGAGCCATCTGAGAATCATAAGGGTAAGGGCATCTATACCGTTCGTGTATCGGTTGTAAATCAACAGGGTAATGAAGTCTCATTGGATAAATCAATCCAGATGGACGCCTATGGTGTGTACCTCTATACAGCGGAACCTGACCAGAGCGTAGCTGTTGGAGGTGACGTTGAATATCAGGTATTTGTCATGAATGCAGGTGATGAGATGGATAAATTTATGATAGAGCCCAGTGAGACATCTGACAATTGGGTCGTAAGTCCGTCAACTTGGACAAGTAGTACTCTGGGTTCTGGAGATGAACAGGCAGTTACCTTCACGATTTCCGCATCCGATTCCACAGAAATGGTTGGAAAGAGTGCAGTTGTGATTTTTACGGGTCAATCCGAGAACGCAGTAGTTGAGGAAACATTTGGTTTGATAACAACCACCTCAGTTGGCGCAGAATATGAGGTTTCATTGTATTTCGAGGATGAGGTTTCAGGCCAAGCGGTTTCAAGTCTCAGTACCAAGGGAGTTGCTGGCGAGTGGAATCAGTATACTTTGAGTGTTTCTAATCAAGGTCAAGCGACAGACGGTGTTCAATTGATTGCTCAAGAAGTTCCACCAGACTGGGAGATCAAGTTTGAGTATGGAGATCTGAATGATGGCTCGATAACAGTTGAGGGCATACCACGTTCAGGTGATGGTTACAACGTTGCGAATGTTACGGTGTGGGCTAAGCCAGCACAGGGTGGTGATATTGAGACCGCAGATATTGAATTGATAGGCATATCTCAAGGCAACACTAGCAAAAGTGATACGGCCACCTTATCCATAACACGTACTTTTGGTCTCATACTGAGTGTAACTCCTCAAGGCCACTCAGGTATTTTTACAAACAAACAGGCTGGTGAGCAGTTTGAGATTGATCTGCTTCTGGAATCTGTAGTTAAGGACGAACGAACCATTCGTCTCTACATTCCGGATGATGAGTTACCAGATGGTTGGTCATATAGTTTCAAGGAGGATGGAGCCACTGTTACTGAGACGTCACTAGATGGAGGCGAAAGCAAACCTTTGGTTCTGTTTATCACAGTTGGTAGCCAGGCAGTCTACAATGATGCAGGATATTCATTCAATGCAATGGCCCAGGATATTTCAGATTCGAGTGTTCTTGCTCGTCAAGGGATTACTGTAATGCTAAAGCTTGATTCTGGATTTGCCCTATCATCCTTACAATATAGGATTGAGGGTGCTTCTCCGGGAGAGAGTCACACCGTCCGACTGAAAATTGATAATCAGGCCAATGGCGATGATAGATTCACACTCTCTGCAAGTTCTGTTCCGTCAGGATGGAGGGTTGTTTTCCCGGATGGCAATACCTTCGATGTTGAGGCAGCTCGTTCAATCACGGTCCCTATCCAGATTACTGTAGGTGATGAGGCTGAGGATGGTGACAAAGTAAGTATTATGATATCAGTTGCAAGTCAATTGTCAAATCAGGAAAAACAGCAGAGTTTTGTTATCGAGGTAGAACAGGGTTTTACGGCTAGATTTTCTTCTGCTCTTGCTGATTTATGGTACATTTTTGTCTTTTTAGGTCTCGTTATAGTTATTGGTGTGGTTACCTATTATCGTCAAGAAGATGATTGGGATGAGGATTATTCTGATGATACTGAAAGTGACCGGCCTCCTCCCGAATCAGGTGATGAATGGGATGATTGGAATTAAGGAAAACTGAATGCCCGTTTCATTAACCTATTTAGGAGGCGCTTCGGAGGTTGGCAGAGTTGGAGCAGTTTTAGAGGGAGAAGAAGGTCGGATTCTATTGGATTATGGAATTCAACCAGATGATCCGCCCAAGTTTCCGCTACCTGCACCGGATGTTGATGCACTTTTGTTGACTCATGCTCACCTGGATCACTGTGGCTTAGCTCCGGATATAGCAAGCCGGGGAACCCCGGTTGTTTCCACTCCAGTTACAGGCGCTCTTGCTGAAAGAATGGCCCAAGACACACTTAAAGTAGCTGAACTAGAGAATTATCCACGCCCCTTCCATCCGACTGCAATCGCCGATTTGAATCACTATCTCAGGCCTTCAAAGCCTGGAAAAATTGAATATCGTGGTGGTTTCGAATTTCAGATGTTCAATGCAGGTCATATCCCTGGCGCAGTCATGTTCAATTTTCCACAGCAGGATTTTCTATTCACCGGAGACATTCATACGGTTGACACTCAACTTACCAGAGCAGCTAAACCGAAACCATGCAAGACTCTGGCCATAGAGTCGACATACGGGGGCCGCGATCATCCGGTTCGGGGCCAGATAGAGTCTGAATTGGTAGATTCTATTGAAGACGTGGTCAATTCAGGTGGCAAGGTTATCCTACCGTCATTTGGACTTGGTCGCTCTCAGGAATTGCTAATGCTTACTTGCAATTTAGGCTTTGAAGTATGGTTAGATGGAATGGGCCGTGATATAGCTAGAATCCTACAGAAATATCCTGGTTCAATTCGCGATGTATCTTCTATGCACAAATCAATCCGCCAGACAAATTTTGTAAAACATAGTCGTCAGAGAGCTGCTGCTTTGAATGCCGATGTTATTGTCACAACTTCAGGTATGCTCAATGGTGGTCCAGTGCTTCACTATTTGTCCAAGCTTCGCAAGGATCCATCTTCGGCTGTCTTTCTTACAGGATTCCAAGTTCCGGGGACCAATGGCCATTTGTTGAAAGAAACTGGAAAGATAAGGTTGGAGCGGGACCCTAAATCACCCAGTTTTGATATTCAATGTCAATTCAAAGCATTTGATCTGAGTGGTCATGCAGGCCATAGCCAGATCGTCGATTTTATCAATGGTTGTAATCCTGAAAAAGTAATCCTTTATCATGGAGACAATCGTGAGGCCTTTATTGATGATCTAAAGGATTATGAGTTGGTGTTGCCTCAAGAGAATGAATCCATAGAGATAGCTTAGGTATCTTCAGTATCATAGTCAGCTCCAATAAACATTCTAACAAATCCCAGCAGCATGAAAAAGATCAATGAAGTGAAGACTATACCGTATGGTCCCTGCAATTCGACAGAGTCCTGTATTCTCCCCTCGGAAGTTGCCAGATAGTCATTGACATTGATTACAACCTCGGCAAGCGTAAATGTAATTATTAACATCACGCCCAAGTTCATAAGGTAACTGACGAATAGAGTCCTTAAGGTTCGAGACACTCCTTTTTTCTGCGCATCCGTCAATAAGGAGATGTCTAATCCGGCAGGTTTGAATTGCTCAGCATAATTCTCGTACTTTATCGCAGCATATGAGAGTTCAATGTAAATGATAAATCCCAATCCAATAAAAATACCACTTGACAAGTACTCATCCCAGGTTCTTTCCTGTTCTTTTACCTCATATCCACAGAAATTGGCATCATGATTCTCTAGGCAAAGGTTAGGACTATAGAGGAACCCGATGATAATTGCCAACGCGATTGAACCGGCAATGGCCCATCCCTTTCTTTTCCAGATACCAAAGGCACCTAAGAATGCAATTGAACCGAATATCAAGTTCGAGACACGAATTCTCGCATCATCTATCCTTTTTTCGGATCCCTCCATGTCATCATAAAGAATTTTGATAGGTTCCCATTTCCAAGCGGTTTGATTCACCTCTGAATTTTCAATTTCAACTTTGGTGGGAATCGCATGTTCACCTACTTTCCAATCCAAAGCCGGGTCAGAGATGTACTGGGCGAGCAAGATTACCGTGGCCAGAAGTAGGAAAAACTTGTATTTTCCTTTGAATAGAGTAAATGTGTAGAATCCAAAACCGGCTATGAAACTCCATACCACAAAAATGGCGGGGTCTGGTTTGAATCCCGGTATGGGTCCCCTCGCATATTTTGTTATTAATGAATCTAGAGGATTGTGATAATTATAGAACTCCAGAATAACATAGACCAAAGCTAAGCTGGAGATTATCTTGATTCCGAATATAATAGGATATTCCCCAAAAAAATCCTTGTAATTGATGACCTCACCTATTTTTGGAATCTTGCTCGGTTTTTCTTCAAGCTCTTCCATTCAACCACCCTGCAATACAGTATTGACCGATTCGTCAGACTTCCAATCTCCAATCTCCATTCCAAAGCTCCTGATTTCCGAAACCATATTTTCTCTTTCCATTCGTGCGATTAACAGTGGTTCCACAGGTATTCTATTCATTTTCTCTTCGAAATCAAGGCTAGATGGTGAAATTGTAGTTATTGGATAACCACGACTTATCGTGTTAGTGAACGCCTCCGAAATAGTGAAGTCATCATCTAGAGAACTGAACAGAATTATTGGAGAGCCACTTGGTATATAGGGTAAAAGATCCTTCAGAACAATTCCCAGCTTTAGATTTCCTTTTGGTGAGATGCTGGAAAGTGCAGTCAGAATTTTGAAAAGATGGTGCTCACCCCGATCCAGATCCACTTTTTCCACACTTTCTCCGTAAATCATCAATGCCACTTTGTTTCTTTCGTCCAAGAGCTGTTTTGCGTATGTGGCAGCACCTCTGCAAGACATCTCGAGGGGGGTGTCCCTGCCTCCTCCAACAGCCGAAACTTCTCTGGCATCAACCAATATGATCACGTCCATGACATCCTCTTTTACAGTTTCATTGACCATCATCTTGCCCGTTTTAGCCAAAGCCTTCCAGTTTACTGACCGCAGAGAATCACCCGGGACAAATTCCCTGAGTGAATAGAATTCGGTTCCTGAGCCTATCAGATTGAGTGGCATAGCACCTGATAGGAGTTTAGGGGACCTCGATTTTATGATCTGGTACTCCAGTACCTCAATCTCAGGAAAGACCGAAAAGCTATGGACGGTGTCTTCAATTCTTTCGTTATAGAAAAGGTCGAAGGCATCCTTGACTCTCATCTTAACAGGGCCTAGATGGTAATGCCCTCTTATCGGAAGTTTGAGTGTGTATTCGAAGGACACCTCTTGCCATGGTTTCATGTAAAGTAGCGTATAATTTGATCCTTTGATAATTCTAGCCTGGGGTGGTAGACCATCATAGATTTCAACGAATCCTAAGCCTAGGCCCGTGTTCTTGACTATGAACTTCACACTCATGGTACCGTCCTCAAAGATGTTGTCTGAGGTTGTTTCCCTTCTTATCGAGACGTTTGGCATCCATACATCAAGGAAACTGGCCAATACCACGAAGGTTAGCATTACCAGTCCTGCGCTGATGAACAGATAGTTAAGCCGGATTAGGCCCGCCAAAGTCAGGAATATGGCACCGCCTGCGACTGCTGCCGCTTTTTTACTCCACATTTAGTCTTCTAGTTGTCCCTGCGTTGTTGGTACTTCTACTTCCTCAAGAATCTGCGAGATTATTTCCTCTGTTTTTACACCTTTGATACGTGGTTCTGGCTTTAGTATCATTCTGTGTCTGAGGGTGTATATACACAATCTTTTGATGTCGTCAGGTATGACATAGTCCCTTCCATTCAGAACAGCTAAGGCACGTGACAATTTGAACAATGACTGCGCTCCCCTAGGGGATGATCCGACTTTAACTCTCGGGTCCTCTCTGGTACGGTGTATAATCTCGACTATATATTCAATTATGGAGTCATCGATCTGAACCTTTTCCAAACTTTGCTGCATTTCCAGAAGTTTTTCAGGTGAGGTTATGGCCTTGAGATCATGGTCGTCTTTTCCCCTCTGCTTTCGCTTGATTAGGATTGCTCTCTCTATAGGCCTACCAGGATATCCCACAGATAGTTTCATCATGAAACGGTCAAGCTGTGCGTCAGGTAGAGGGTAGGTCCCTTCCGATTCTATGGGATTCTGTGTTGCCAGAACCACGAAAGGTTCAGGAAGCTTGTGTGTGTCTCCTTCGATTGTAACTTGATGTTCTTGCATTGCTTCAAGAAGAGCAGCTTGGGTCTTCGGAGGTGCTCTGTTAATCTCATCCGCCAATAGCAGGTTGCAGAACAAGGGTCCTTTCCGGAATTGGAATTTCAGATCTTTTTGATTCCAAATATAGATGCCAGTTATGTCTGCAGGAAGTAAATCTGGAGTGAATTGCACTCGTTTAAAGTTTATTCCCAGAGTTTCCGAAAACGTTGTAGACAACAAGGTTTTGGCCAGTCCAGGATTATCCTCGAACAAAATGTTTCCTCCAGCTAGGATACCCACTGCACAGAGATCTAGAACTGGTCTTTTACCCATAACGACTTGCTCGACTTCACCAAGTACGGCATGCATCAAATCGTGCGTTTCTTGTAAAGAAGGCTCCATGATGTAGGTTTGTATGGCATCACTTTGCTCTTCAGTCTCTGTTTCTTCTGGCTTTTCTTCCTCTTTTTCTTCCTTCTTTTTTCCAAATAGGCTCATTTTTTCCACTCTCTAACGGCTTTTTCGACCACATTTAAGGTCATATTTTTTTCATTGTCTATAATGAATCTAATCAATACGGGGTCCTTCAACATTTCTTCTAATTTTGAAGGCGGCAGCATTTCGAATTCCTCTCGTGAGAAACCATTTGCGATCCGTACTTTATCAACGAATACCTCCTTTATGGTTTCTGGATGAGTATAATGTGCGTGTGGCACTCTAAATCGGGATAGTCTTCCCTCATATATGTTAAACAAATGTCTCCAGGGTTTTGGATTTTCTACCCTCATCATTGCTAACTGTAGCAATAGAATTATAGAACCTAGGAAAATTATCCCTAGTGTCTCACTACTGCTTACATAACCTAAAACACCAAAAAGCTGTACATAAATCAGGGAAAT
>DQOP01000090.1 GCA_015658585.1 Candidatus Poseidoniales archaeon
ATTTTTTCAGCCTGAATAAGCTCCTGATTGACCTGTTCGGTTTCTTCCTGAGCATTGATCTTGTCAGTTATGTCAACACCATATATGTTGACATATGAATGTTCGACCACAGGAACGAACGTACAGGCATATACCCTGTCTCCCAGATTATGATCGACGTCCAGGTAATCTCCACTTCCAAGCGTTTCTTTGACCGTTAAATAAATATTGTCAGGTACTTTCTGACCAACTCTCACTCCTAGCTCTTTCAGAATTTGTCCCTTGGCCGGAGAGTTGGCAAAGATAATCTCCCCCTCTCCCGATATTCTAATTACTGAATGTGGGTTTTCTTCGGGGAATCGAGCTAGCCCCTCAATCTCTTTTTGGCTGTCAGTAATATCAGTGCCATAGATGTTCACATATTCATGTTCATTGATAGGGACAAACGCACATGCATAAATTCTTCCACCTATAATGTGAGTTTCCGAACGATAAGTCTCATCGCCATCCATGGCCCTTCTTACAGATTCGAAAATTCCTCCAAATCGGTCGGCGTTCTTACCGTCAACAAAACTGCCATTATAATCAAAATTCTTGATGAGGGTATTCCTTGCTGAACTGTTCGCGAACAATAGTTCACCTCCAAAGGACACTCTTATCACAGAGTGTGGGTTTTCATCAGGGAAACGAGAAATATTCTCAATCTCCTCTTCAAGTTTTCTGATGATTGCTTCGTTCTCAGGCATCCTTACTCCTGTCTATTTTAGCAAATAAATCTTCCAGACCTCGGTCCGCATTCTTCAGTAGACTCTTATCACCATTCCAATCTTCTAATACTTTCATGTTCTCCAGTTCAAATGCGATCAGGGCATCAGTCACAGCGTCTTCAGCCTCCTGTCCAAGAGAGCCAACATAGACCACTGCTAGATCTGTGTAGGCCGCCTCACAGAAGGTTATGTGAAAATCACCAAATTGAATGTCATTCAATGAAGAATCACTGTCCGAACTCACGGCATCTTCCATAAAATCCTTTACCGCAGAGAACATTCCTCCCATTATATCCACATCGCTGCTTTCAACATTTTGTGTGGTCAAATTCGAAATCACAATGCCTGATTTTGTTAATAAAAACAGGTTGTGGATCTTCCCAAGTTTGCTGGGGTGAATCAGTTTCTCTTGCAGTATATTAACAAGCTTTGTGAATTCGGCCGTCTTTACCCCAGGTTCGGTAAGCCCCATTTTCTCCGGAGAAAAATTCTCGACCATTTTTTTGAACCCTTCCACATCACTTATGCCCGTTCTCTCTTTTTCCTCTTTCTCAACGATTTCGAATGCCTTATCAATGGTCTCTCTAACCATCGCGGTTCGCATTGGTTTTTGCAAGTAGTCCATAGCCCCACTTTGGAAAGCCTTGATAGGAGTCGTAATATCCTGATTACCTGTCAACATAACGACTGGCATAGCTGGATACTTTTCGCGAACAATCTCCAGTAGTTCTAGCCCATCCATACCAGGCATATCGACGTCACAGAACATCATAAAGTATTCCTCCTTGGATAGCATTTCCATGGCACTTTGAGCTTCTTCGGCTACTTCCAATACCACGTCACCCCACTTCCTGAACATCACATTCAAAGAAACTCTTACAGCGTGGTCATCGTCGACAGCCAATATTTTCATACTTCAACTCGACATACACCACTACTAAAAGAATTAATGTTTGTTCGACTAATCTGAGGATATTTCATTCATAAGCCGTCTGTATTCGGAATCGTTTCCCATGGCCTTTGCACGTTTTGAAGCCTCGATTAGATCACGTGCCCGAGTCGCGTAATCAGCTTCTGGTAGTTTTTTCCGGTGCACAATTTCACTTTCTGGCAGCAGATAGAAAATCCCACCATTAACAAACAATAGCTCGTTCCGACTGTAATCAAAGATTCGTGCTTCACTAGTTATTCCACCATCAAGATCCACGTTTCCATATACATGCAAAGTGAAGAAGTTGCTTTCCCCAGGGTTGCCCATTTGATGAATTAATGACGGCGTCACTTTCAAAGTAGTACCCGATTTAACTCTTTCACGGGAAATGGTAGTGAACTTTTGATCTTCTAGTTTGAAGATCGCATGTTCAACATCGCCAAATATTTTCACTGCACCAAACTCAGCTTTCCCATGGTCGTGTATGGCACTATAATCGCCAGGCCTCCAGCACATCACCATCACTTCGAAAAACCCACCATCGTGGACCATTTTCCGGCCATATGAATCAGAGACAGGATAATCATAGTCTATCCAGTCCTCGAGATCCTCAATCCCAATGTCACATTCTGATACGACTCCATGGACACTTTCCGGAGTGCACTGTCCCAAATTTTCCAACGCTTTTACCAGATTTTCCACAGACATTTTTAATAATCCACTTGCCCATAATATCTGAACATTTTCTTTCCGATAGGGACATTCTTCTGATATCTCTCAACTTCAGCCTCGGTCATCTCCTCCATCGCCAGTTTCAGTGCAAGGTAGGGTGGGCAGTAATTCTCGTCATAGATGAAAGTGGACACCCTCGGATTTATTTCCATCAGCACTCCGCCTCGCAGTTGGATGTCGACGCAGTAATCCATCGGGATATGCTTCATCACCTCTTTTCCATATTCTACCGATTCATCATGTGATATTACCTCGAAACCCATTGCCAGTCCCGATGCGTAATTGAGCCGGTCCTTGACCGAGCAGATCAACATCTTTCCCTTCACCAATACGGGGTTTACCTTGTACTCTCGGCCGTCCAGATATTCCATGACCATCAGTTCGGGCAATTCTTTCCCTTCAACCGTCTTGCGCAATTCGTCTAGGGATATGTATTTGGCGAAAGGTCGACCGTTGAATAGAAGGTCAAAGCGATCCGCCTTCTCGGTCATGACTCTGACCCCTCGGTTTCCCTTTCCAACCGGTGGCTTGAATACGACGTTGTTCTCTGGATATCCCAGTTTTGAAGCAGCTTCTTCAAGCTCTTCAATCGTGTGGACCAAGTAATACTTAGGAATGTCCATTTTCCCTTTCAGATGTTCATACATCAGATATTTGTTCTCACAGACATTTACCAGTTCATGATCCGAAGCCAGTAGGCGACAGTGTTTTCTTACCTCGTCACCAGCCTTGGAAAGTTCGAACATCTCCCAAGAAGTCTGGGGAAATACAATATCGATTTCATATTTTTTTACAAGTTCGATGATTGTGTCGACATAATTCTTCTCGTAGGCCCATGGTGTCTCTTCAAAGGCATCACACATTCGGCTTCCGACCGCCTGTTCATGGGCGTTTGTTCCCAGAATGAACATCTCTGGATCCTGCAACTTGAGGTTGGTTATCAGGGCGTGACCTCCAGGGCATCCAATTCCGGTCAGTAGAATTCTCACTTTTCACCACCAGCCTTGACTTTTAACAAGTTTTCGTATACTCCCATCAGCTTCTTTTCCTGTAATTCCCAGCTGTAATTCATCTTGAAGGCCTTGAATCCATTCTCACCCATTTTCTGTCTTAATTCCTTGTCATTTGATAATTCAGTAAGAGTATCGATCCAATCATCAGAGACCATTCCACATTGGTAGCGTTCAACAATCTTCCTTCGAGCTTCGTAGGGGCCAACTATGACAGGAACCCTATAGGCCATCGCATCCAGCAATTTCTTGGGTATGGCGTAGTCCCGGAGGCGTTCATCAACATAATGTCCCACTATCAGGATATCACAGG
>DQOP01000073.1 GCA_015658585.1 Candidatus Poseidoniales archaeon
ATGCAGCACTGATGATGCAATTCGGCATGGATGGTATATTTGTGGGTTCAGGCATATTCAAATCTGATGATCCTAATACCATGGCTAAGGCCATGGTAGAAGCGACTGCCCACTTTGATGACCCTGAACTGGTTGGAAATATATCAAAGAACCTAGGGGACGCTATGTCCGGCCTTGAAGAAGCCCAACTAGAGACCAGAATGGCCTCCCGCGGGCACTAACCATCTTTCTAAATCTACTTACTTGAAGAGAGTATCTCTATAGATATATCCAACTGCACCAAAGGCCGAGAGGACTACAACTACTATCAGACCAATAGAAGTCCAATCGTAAGAGTCATCGATTGAGCTGACGGTGATAACATCTGAAACATCATTCTTTTCTTCACTCTCATCAACAGCATCGTTTGAATCTACCCGCACATAAATTGTATGGGTACAATCCCCAACCTTACACGGTGTAGCAGTCCATGTGATATTGACACTATATTCATTCTCAATTCCCCATGCCACTGAACCATTATCAACCTCTACGGTAGCAATAGCCGTAGTATTACTAATTGAATCAAGATAGAAAGTAACTGCAAAAGCCTCTGTTACATTCATTTTCAATAATTTGATTGTCGTAGAAATTTTAACTACATCTCCCTCGGAAGGATTCTCATTATCGAAAATTATCTGAGTCGCATAAAGATCGGGCCTACCCATCACGGCAGGACTAATTCCATAGCTAATCTGGTCTTTATTGCCTGAAGCATCGGTAACCTCCAGAATGACGTTGAAAGCTTCATCTAACGTTTCATCGAAAGTATGATTCACTGTAACACCTGTTCCATTAGTTCCATCTCCAAAGTCCCAGATATAGGTCAAAGGACCATCGGAATTATCATCGGTTCCACCGGCATTGAAATGTGTTGGAAGGCCTTCCACTGACGCTCCAGCAACATTACCACCAGTATCATTGGTGTAAGACCAATTGAATGCAGCTCTAGGTGGTTCTATGTCGTTCACGGTTATGATTGTAGTATTCGAACCTGAATTACCGGCTGCATCAGTAACCGTAAGCTGAACACTGAAATCACCAGGATCTGCAAAAATATGACTTACCACATCACCAGTATCTGTATTACCATCACCAAAGTCCCAGACGTAATCTAAAATCATCGAATCAGCATCATCTGATTCCGAAGCATTGAACACAACCACATTGTAATCTTCATCCACATTTGATATCAAAGTATTATAGGCCTCCCCATCATCGGAGATGCCTGCCTTGACTATTACATTAACTGCTGCCACAGGATTCATCCCATCAGCCATAATGGTCACATTTGCTCCAGAAATATCACCGAAGGTATCGGTCACCGTAAGTGTAACCAGAGTTGAACCAGACGAAAATGTGCTTGATGTCTCGACCGTGCTTGTTCCAAAACTCCAGGAGTACTGTGAAACCCCAATGGGCGATGAAGAAGAGAGTCCACTGAAATTAACCTGTTCTCCATCCGCTACAACATGGATTCCATCCATATCTGTAGTATCACTTGTTACTGTAATTGAGGCTGAAGGGGCTGGGTTTTCCTTGATTATTCGGTCTCCAATCTTTGGTACAACCGATTGACCACCGTCTGACGGTGGAGCTGAAATGTAAACCACATTATCGCTCGCCGCATCGTTTTCATCAAGATACATATTAAATGAATCACTACCCGTAACTGAAGCTATTTTCTTTACTGATGGCGTGTGATCCTCGTGATAGGCATATATGTACACTTCTGAGCCCGTATCAGGTTCCAGAATGTAGGAGAATCCACCAAACTTTTCAGCCGTGGTCCAAGTAGAAGTAGCTGTGTCATACATCAGGACGTTCACGTCCGCATCACCAAGTGGATTCCCACCAGAGTCATAGACACGAATGGTTTGCTTGTTTGTATCTGTATATGAGGTTAGAACATAATCGGTCGAGTTTGTATTGCTGAGTTCTGTGTAATAACCTGATGCCTCGATTCTCACTGTGATATTTTCATCCGCTAAATTTTCAAATGAAAAGGAACCATTAGTTGCAGTAGTAACTGTGATCGTATGACCTACGGAAACTCCATCCCACCAGGAATCTTCTTGAGTTTCGAATATCAAGCTTACCGTAGCACCTTCAACAGCAGAGCCATCGGTATCATTGACAGTCCCCGAAATTGAGACATTACCAGAAGGCGCCGCAATCATGCTCACACCATCGGATGAAAGTGGGAGGTCGTCAGGTATATTCCAGGAGTTAAGGACTGAGAGATAACCAACCTTTGAATATCTAACAAGGTAACTCCCAGATTCTAACTCTGTGAATGAAAACGAACCATCTACCGCTGTCGATGTTGATTTTTTGGTTCCATCATCTTTCTCAATAACTATAACTGAGACTGCAGAAGGACTATCTGAGTCTACAAAACCCACTACAGTATGGGTTGAAGCAGATGCATTATCTGATATTACAAGCCCCAAGAAAGCTCCGGACAAGAGCATAGCTACGGCTAACAAAGCTATTCGTGATTGACGCGGTTTAGTCATTTTTGTCACTCTCAAGAGGGTAACCTCTCGCACAGGAACCGCCGGACAAGGGCGGCATTTATAAAGATTGGCAAGTATCAACTATAGATTTACGGGTCTGTTTTATAGACGATAAATCGATAACTAAGAAACAAAAATAGCGGGTCTTAAAGGCGAACTCTGATTTGCCTTGGATACCATACTTGACTTTGCTTGATCTGTATTTACAACTGTGATTTTACAGTTGAATATATTGGTGAAGAAATCTACTGAAGCTGATAATATTTCCGCTTCGTCTACTTGCTGGGCGTATTTGCTCTGCCAGTCTGGACCTAAGGAAGGGATATCCTTTAACACCCATTTTTTCAGGAAATCTGCTCCTAATTTCTTGGATTCTGGCGGTATGGTCGGCATAACACCAGAAATAAGCTGATTCAGCTTTACTTGCCCTCTACTATCTGCCAATTCCCCAGCGGTATGAACTGCGTTCCATTTCCATTCTGGTGCAACGATAAACACGATTTCTTCAGGATTATCAATTCCTGCAATGCTCAGAATGGCTCTTGTGTCTTCTAATGTTTGCTTAACCAAATCTTCTCCTGTTATCAAGCTTAAATCTGGTTTATGACCTTCAGGAAATGGTTGGTTTAGAATAAACTCTTTTTCTCCTGAAAGAGACCAGGCCTCTTCGGCAGTGTGAGGTATAATGGGTGCAATTCCTCTATTTACAATCGAAATGTACTCTTTCAATATTTCCACGTGTGGTTCGCCAGCTCTTTGGATGTACCATTTGAAATATTGCGGGAGTTCAAAGAAAAAGAGGCGTGTGGAGGTTCTAAATTTCAATCTTTCAGACGCTGCATTAGCTTGATGTGCAACACTTGCCATAATCTCACTGAACCATGTGTCAATAGGATGTGATGTAGTTCGGCCCTTGCCTTTATTTTTCTTTACAAAAGATAGCCAATTATTCAGTTTCTTACCAGCTGTTTCCGCAAACGAGATCTCCCAATTAGGATCGTCAAGGCCTTCTCCGGCATTGCACAACGTAAAACGGACAACATCGGCACCATATTTCGACATCAATTCTTTGAGAGTGAAAAAATTACCTTTGGATTTAGACATTTTTTCTCCCTCCACGAGAACCCAACCATTGACAGCAAAGCCTCTAGGCCATTTGTCTTCCCCGAACATGGCTGTGTGGTTGTACAAACTAAACGACAAATGATTCTGTATCAAATCTTTACCACTTACTCGCAGATCGTAAGGATACCAATAGTTGAATTCGTTTCTCCATCTGATAATCTCACCTTGCTTTACTCCACTTTCTTCAGCCGCTAGCTTGGTATTCCCATCTCCAAATATTGCATCGAACAATGACTCTTTGAGTTGCTTTTCATTCAAATCCTTCAGATAATGGGCTACTGTATAGTAGGCCATGTAAATGGTTGAATCACTCAGTGATTCGATAACCCAATTATCATCCCAAGGTAATTTAGTTCCCAGACCCTTTTCACGAACGCAGGCCCAGTTCTTCAGCCATTGTAAAACATATTCAAATTGACTACGGGCCTTCGAGGGATATAGTTCCATTGCTTCAAGAGCCTTCTCAGTGGTTTTGGTCCATTCCTCACTACCATATTCCAAGAACCATTGATTGTCCACTATTTTGACCACACAGTCTGCAAGCCAGCGTGACTCAACAGGGCCGGTCAGCTCATAGTAGATTATGGCCTTTCCTTCTTCAACCAATTTATCCTTGACGATTTCACGAGCCTCTTCAACGGGTTTGCCGGCAACATACTCTGTGGAATAAAGCATGATTCCATGATTGAAACTATGCATGTACAAATCTTGTTTGGCCTGTTCCAATTTTTTCCTCTGGGTCTGATTCTTTATCCCCAATTCTTTGCAGAGCTTGGGTGCTGGAAGCGTGCCCATCTCTCCCGAATCAAGAATAGCGATAGGTTGGATTGCCATCACCAATTCATGATCTAAACCCCACTTTTCACAATCTGAGGATGAGTTCTGCAAATCTACAAGGCCCTGATAATCATCTGGGGAATCGCTTGGTACGGAGGTTACGATTCCAGAACCGATTGAAGCGTCACAAAATTTAGATGGAAGGACGATTATCTCATTACCAATTTGGGGTGCCATGTACTTTTGACCGATTAAATCTCTGCCTTGAATTTTTCCTAATTCCTTGACTTTATGTCCTTGTAACTTAAGCTTGAACGGCATTTCCTGAGACACTATCCAAGTCTCATCTCCGACTTTAGCTTTAGTGTAAGTTCCATCTCCGTCCACCCATAAGTTGGTTTGACCAAAAACCGTTTCAGGACGTAGAGTCGCCGCGACAAGAAAGTGATCTTCGCCTTTGAATTTTAACAAAGTGTACTCTTGGGGTGTTTCTCCTTCACCTGAAAGGCGATCATGGTCTCCCACAACAGTTTCTCTCTTAGGGCACCACACAACTGGAAAAGTACCTTTGATTAGATATTCTCCGGCCAATAATTTATTGAATTGCCAACGTATAAAACCGTCATAAGGTGGGTTCAAACTGGTTGTGATGAAACTGCGCCTCCAATCGATAGAAGTTCCGAATTTCTTTAGATCCTCGA
>DQOP01000100.1 GCA_015658585.1 Candidatus Poseidoniales archaeon
CTAGCTAACGTCAAACCCGAGATAACATTTGACGATTTCAAGAAATTGGATATCAGAGTTGGTACCATAACCAACGTAGAGCCGCACCCGAATGCCGACAAACTATGGCTGATAGATGTCGATTTCGGAGGACCGACCCGTCGCATAGTAACGGGGTTGCGTGGAATATACGAGGCCGATGATTTGATGGGGCGTCAGATTGCAGTCCTCGTTAATCTGGCACCAGCTAAGTTCCTGGGTGAAGAATCTAAGGGGATGCTACTTGCAGCTGAAAGTGGTGAGGTCGTAAGTATACTCCACCCAGATCAGAAAGTTGATGATGGAAGCGAGGTCCACTGACAGCAAAACCACTAAATGCAACCTCTTTTGCAACTGAAACAGGGCCTGTAGCCTAGTCTGGAAGGGCGTCTGGCTTCTAACCAGAAGATCCAGGGTTCAAATCCCTGCAGGCCCGCCACTTTCCTAGAATGGTAACTTAGATAGTTCTACATTACCGCCAGTCAGGATTATTCCGACCTTTTCAAGCCCTTCCAGAGCCTTGAATTCGGACTTTAACGCCACCGCTACAGCAGTTGCCGAACTGGGCTCGATAATTATCTTCATTCTTTCCCAGACCAGCCTCATTGCATTTATAACCTCATCATCGGTAACAGTGTATATTGCCTCAAGGTGGTCTTTCAGTATGTTCCAGGTGTATTCCCCAAGGCTGGTCAGTAGTCCATCACAGATCGTATTGGGATTAGTCTGAGGTATTATCTTTCCTTCCTTCAGGGAACGGTAAGCGTCGTCAGCTCCAGTTGGCTCAGCCCCGAATAATTTAGCTTCAGGTAGCAAACTTCGGGTTGTGACACAGGTACCGGACATCAATCCTCCCCCTCCAATAGGCGCGATTATCGCATCCAGCTCACCTAGGTCCTCTATCATTTCCAGTGCAGTGGTTCCTTGTCCAGCGATGACGTTAGGATTATTGAAAGGATGTACCTCATGTGCTCCTGTCTTCTTCACTATTTCATCCAGTGTTGTTTTCCTAGCCTCAAGAGTTGGTTCACATAGGGTGATATTGGCCCCATATCCCTTGACAGCATCCAGTTTTACATCAGGTACATTGTTTGGCATCACAATGTAGGAAGCAATTCCTCTTTTCATTGCCGAGAAGGCCAGGGCTTGAGCATGATTTCCGCTACTGTGGGTACAAACACCTTTTGCTGCTTCTTCGTCACTCAGCATTGAGACCGCATTCCACCCACCTCTCAGTTTGAATGCTCCAACTTTCTGGAAATTTTCGCACTTGAAGAACAGTTTCCGTCCAGCCATTTTGTCTAGGGTCTGGCTAGTGAGGATCGGTGTTCTGTGCCCAACACTCTTTATGCGTCCGGCAGCGGCGCGTATGTCATCTATAGAGACAGCATATTTTCCCATTGGAATTGGCGGGATGCAGCCATCATAAAAAAGGTTAAGATTGGTGGCCCAGCCAGGATTTGAACCTGAGTACCGACGTCCCGAACGTCGAAGGATGCCAAACTACCCCACAGGGCCATGTTAATCAATTCTATAAGTTGGATAAAAAAGTAGTGTAACTGAAATCCCTATCCCTATTTTTCAGCCAGAGTATTTAAACCTTTAAATAGACTGTTTATATACTCTGTTCTCCCCGAGGAGTTTTATATGGCAGAAATTATAGTTGTGAACGTAGTAGCTAGTGCATCAATCGGTAAGGAATTGATGCTTCAGGACATAGCTTTCCAGTTGGAAGGTGCTGAGTATGACCAGGATCGTTTTCCAGGACTTATCTACAAGTTGGCAGAACCAAAGACAGCCGTTCTGATATTCAGAAGTGGTAAGGTTGTCTGTACTGGTGCTCGGTCGATTCCGGATGTCCATGTTGCAATCAACAAAGTGGTTGCTGAGTTAAGAGCGCTGGATATGCCAGTACATGATGAGCCGGACATAGTCATCCAGAACATAGTTGCGACCACGAACTTGGAGTCAACTCTGAATCTGATTCAAATCGCCATGTCCCTTGGTTTTGAGAATGTTGAATATGAGCCTGAAGCTTTCCCTGGTTTGGTTTACCGCATGGATGACCCCAAGGTGGTCCTGTTGTTGTTCGGCAGTGGAAAGATGGTATGTGTCGGGGCCCGCGAGGTCAACGATATCAAGAATGCGGTGCGAAATATAAAGGAAGAATTAACAACTGCTGGTTTAATGAGGACATGATCCCATGATTACGGTGGAGCAGTTAATTCAGAGATTGGAAGCTTTGCACGAAGATACTGGTGACCAGTCACTGGAAGTAGCGGTTGATATGTTCAAGCGGATGCGCCGCAATATATCTGACCGGAATACTCTTTATGGATACCTTTCCGATGACAAATGGCGTGACTTGGAATGGTGAACTAGAATGAACGAGACATCGATCCAGGCGATCAAATATCTGAAAGTAGGCCGATACATAGTCATAGATGACGAGCCCTGTAAAGTGGTGGAATATATCACTTCCAAACCAGGAAAGCATGGTGAGGCCAAGGCCCGTATGGTGGCGATCGGACTTTTCGATAAACAGAAGCGCTCTCTGGTGCACCCGGTGAAGCACAAGGTCCATGTCCCTCTGGTAGACCGCCGCAAGGCTCAGGTTCTAGCTAATATGGGGTCCGAGATCCAGATGATGGACCTCGAGGATTACAACACTTTCAATGTACCATTATCTGATATTCCAGATAAGTTCCATGGTAATATGGAATCCGGAAACGAGATTGTTTATCTCCTCGCCATGGGGCGTATTCTGGTAACCGACTAGCGTGACAGAATTCTTTGCAGACGCTGAAGCATCCTTCAATGATGCTCGTTTCATTTTCTACGGCTATCCTTTTGAGGGGACGGCCTGTTTTCGTAAGGGGACTGCCAAGGCCCCGGACGAGATTCGGAGACATAGCTATAATTTCGAGACTTACCTGATGGAACTGGGAATCGATCTGTCCGATGTTGCCCTCAATGACTATGGAAATCTGGAATTGACGAAAGATCAAGGTAAGAATGAATCCCTGGTAACCGATCTGGTCACTAAGATCGTGAACGGTGGAAAATTCCCGATTGGATTGGGAGGCGAGCATTCCTTGACCCCGCCAGCGGTAAAAGCAGTCCAGGCCAAGTATCCTAATTTGGTAGTGGTGATATTGGACGCCCATCTTGATTTCAGGGTTGAATATGAGAATAATCCAAGGTCTCATGCAACTGTTACCAGGCGCGTTAGCGAGATTGTAGGGGCAGGTCAGGTCTGTTCCATCGGTACCAGGTCAGTCTCCCGGGCAGAGATTTCCGAGGCACGGGGAATAGGCCTGAAATTCATAGAAAGCGGATGGACTGAATTGCGAGAATACCTGGCAGATCTCATAGATGATCTGGATGGCCCAGTATATCTGAGTCTGGACATGGACGCTATTGATCCTGCCTTTGCTCCCGGTGTCGGTACGCCTGAGCCATTTGGAATGACACCATACGAGGTCATTCAGACCATAAATTTCTTTGCTGACCGAATCGTCGGCTTCGATTGTGTCGAGGTTTGTCCGCCCTATGATAATGGTAACACCTCAGCTCTGGCCGCTAGATTGACGCGCCATCTGGTGGGTGCTATCTGGCAGACCCAGCAGAGATTCAAATAATCAGTATTCAACCGGGATTGGATCCAGACTTCTCCACAGATACCAGGTTGTCACAGTACACCAGGGACTCCATTTCTGCTCCAGTCCCTCAAATTGTTCTTTGTTCATCCCATTTCTATCATTGTAATTCTTTTCGATAGCCCTTACAAGTCCGATATCTGTCAAGGGGAGGATGTTGGGTCTGGCCAGATGGAAGATCAGGAACATTTCAGCCGTCCATTTTCCGATTCCCTTTATTGTACAAAGCAATTCCGTAATTTTTTCATCAGAACATTCATCCCAGTCGGTCCCAAGGACCTCCGATTCAGCAATATTCCGGATATACGCGGTCTTTTGACTGGAAAGTCCGGTCTTCCGTAATTGCTCGGTTGACAATTCCCTTATTCTGGTACTGCTAATGTTTCCGTTTGCCGTTATTTCCAATCGTTTCCAGATCGTATCTGCAGCCTTGACTGATATTTGTTGCCCGACAATAGCTCTTGCCAGGGTCAGGAATCCGTCGTTCTTGAGTTTCAATCGTTCTCCTCGGTAGTTGGAAATTATGTTTTTCAGGATTTTATCCCTTTCAGATAGTTCTTGAACTGCAATATCCCAGTGTTCTATGACATTCATTTGGCGACTCATTAACCGCGCGCCTAAAATAGTGCTGCTTTGGTGGAAAGAAAGTGCGGGGGTCGCATAGTCTGGCCAATTGCGCCGGACTCAAAATCCGGTCCTTAGTGGTACGTGGGTTCGAATCCCTCCCCCCGCACCATCGCTACAGCTGGATCCGACACCTTTCGACGATTTTTCCTTCCTTACAATGTTCTTTTATGATATCCGGAATGTCTTTCTCCGGGACACTTATCCTATACCAGATTGCTTCCGGATAGACCACTACTGTCGGTCCTTGTTCACAAAAGTCCAGACAACCGGCTTTGTTCGCCCGCACCTTTCCGACCAGACCCTGTTCGATGATCTCCTGTTTGAACCGCAGACGTATATCCGCTCCACCCTTTTGGGAACAGCATCCACGGGGATGCCCATCCTTTCTGAGGTTCTCACATACGAATATGTGCTTCA
>DQOP01000040.1 GCA_015658585.1 Candidatus Poseidoniales archaeon
GAATATAACCACGTGCACCTCGTTCTGACTGAGATCGGAACAGAAACTTTTAGTGAGGAAACTCAGGCGGAGGAGACTATAAGCTACGAAAGTTCACGTTGTACTGACGAAGTTGATGAATTCTATAATTGTGACTATAGACAGTCCTTGTTTGGTACTGTAAACACTCTACTCTCAGTCTCTCTCTTTTTATGTTTTTTTACTATACTCCTAGCTTTTCGAGCACAGAAATACAGAATCTGGATAGCTTCTGTATTCTCTATTGCGCTAATAACCTCCATGGCAAGTCTCTTGATATTTACTTCACTGATCGATAATGCCTTGATCGCTGATAGTCACACCCTAGACAAGAATCAGGAAGTTGCAGGTGGCTGTTGGATGAGCAACCCTGCAATATGGGGAGAAACTGAGTGTGTATCTCTAGAAGGTGAAGGAGAATACAGCTATGAAACTGAAATAAGCTATTCTCCTGGAGTTAGTTTTTACCTTGTACTAATCTGTATCTCAATGATGTTTGTAGGGCTATTCACGCACATTGCTCCAATGATTGCAATGGAGCAGATTACGTGGACTGAGGCCGTTAAAAGAAACTGGCAAGTTTTTGCCGTGATTTTCCTGATTGTATTCCTCTGGAGATTGAACGTACTGATGACAAGCCTGTGAATGGTGCGGGGGGAGGGATTCGAACCCACGTACCACTAAGGACCGGATCTTAAGTCCGGCGCAATTGGCCAGGCTATGCGACCCCCGCACTCGTGTGCTACATGCAGCCCAAACTTTAAAACGTGCTCTATTTGAAACGCACCGTCGGCACTAGAGCTGAAACATGACCACCGCAACCACCGCGAAGATAATCACTCTGGCTGGGAACCCGAATCCTCCATCTCTAGTTGCGCTTTATGGGGGTTCGTTGGGAGAAAGAAAATCGACCATTGCAGATCTGGAGAATGACCTTTATGCAACTGGCCTGAGCGTCATAGATTTCAATTCACGAAGATTCCTTTCGGAAAGCGATCTATCTCAACCTTTGATACAACAGATAATTACCGAGTTGAAATCAAATCAGGATACCACCGGAGCTACGGCAGATCTGGTGATTCGAATCAATGAGAGTGCACCCGCGACGGTCGCTACCCATCTGACCAGTGAAAATCGAATAGAATTGATACATCAATTTGATTCATCCCTGAAGAAATTGGCAGCCATATCTCTTCAGAAGAAACCACTGGTGATAATAGTCCAAGGACTGGAGAGGGCTCCCACCGGTTCATTTATCTCAATCTCTGAATTTATTGCTAATTATCTGAACATCCACAAGTTCATGTTCGTCGTTTCAATAGGAGAAGAAATCCTCCAGAATGAACTTACCAGCAGCAATTCACCAATGTCTCCTGATGATTTCCTAGAGGATGTTTTCAGCACAGTTGTTACCTTTGACGAAATGACTGTTGAACCACCAACGCCCGCACCTGTTCAAGATAATGAGGACCTTTTTGTTCCTCCAGTCGGATTAGTGGTAGAGAGTGGGGCCGAAATAGCTAGAAGAAAAACGACAAAGGCAACTCCTAAAGCTGGTGGCCTACCCCAAAGCAGAATTTTCAAGGAGAGGGAATTAACAGGCAAACATGCCATGATAAAGAAAGGTACTGCACCCAAAAAGAAAGTGATAAAGAGGAGAAAAAAACCAGGCGCAAAACCAAAGTTATTCAAACCAATACCTAAAAAGGAACCAAGCATGATTGAAGCCTTCATGAAACCTGTCTTGAATGGTGATCTGCTCACTGCTAAAAAATTCTGGAGCAAAGCGAATGAACTTAACTATAGTGAATTTACAGAGGTTGTCAAGAAAATCACCGAAAAAACCGAGGACCGTGATTCCCGAATAAGAGCGACTGCAATCACAGCTTTAGCTTCACTGGCCAACGGGGTTTCCTGGGAAATGCCCCCTGAGGTAATGGATCGGGCACTGATTCTCACTGGGGATGGGTCAAAAGAAGTTCGTGATGCTGCCGCTGATGCAATCAAGGAAATGAGCGGGGCTGGTGTCGAAACCGTACCTCAGTTCAAACCCTTGGTAGCTCCCGAAATCTCCCAAAGAAGTAACAATATAGAACTTGATGAATTGGATACTGACAGTATGCTAGGAAAAGATAACAAAAGTATCGGCTCATTAACAATTGGTACTGGTTCAGGCGGTATCAAAATGATGGGGGGGACAGAGGAAGTGGTCAGTAGCATTACTACTTTCGAAGTCTCCAAGGAAGTTCCATCATTCCTAGCTAAAACCAAAGACGCGCCTCCAAAATTCAAGGCTGTTAAAAAAAAAAAACCGGAATTCAAGGTAGTAAAAAAATAAATGCAGAAATTCTTGAGACGGTAGTGGCTGAGATTATTTCAGAAGAAACAGCAGAATCTGAACCAGTTGGCAAAACCAATCTAGAAGAGAGACAAGACCTATGGAATAAAATACAGAAATTTGACCCTGAAGCCAGTGCAATGGATTATTATGATAATGGCGGATGGGATTTAGAAAAGATGCGTTCAGACTTGAAAGTTCTTTTGGAAAAAGAGAGATTTGGAAGATAGATCTAGTTATTCTGTTTTAAACTGAAGAACAAGGTCTCGCCATCTACTTTGAATTTATCTGATGCCCCAGATGGTTTCGAATAGGACAATTCTGCGGGATTGGCCCTAGTTTCTGATTTTACATATTCCCAATCCTTTGATTCAAGCTTAGGACAACCCTTGGTCAACCAAACCGTAAGGTCAATTGTGACTTCCACATCAAGATCCAGATCTTTACGTTTGGACTGGACACGACGTGTGATCTCCCGTGCCAATCCCTTGGAAAGCAATTCATCATCAACACTGATGTCAAGGACCAAGGAAACGTCGGAATCATCAACCGAGAATGTCGATGCTGCAAATCCATCTTTTTCAACACGATGAACTTCTACGTCGTCCGTGCCGATGTCATAGCCCACCAATTTGGCAGAACCGGCTCCTATCTCTGATAACAAGGTTTCGGGCTCAGCTTTCGCTAATTCGGCCAGGACCTTGGGTAAATCGGCTCTGCATTTCGCCCCTAGAGCCTTATGGTTTGGCGCGAGCTCAATACGCTGGAAGCGGTCCAGATCAGACTCCGTAGTCAAATCCTCTACATTAAGCTCCTCAGCAAGGATATCATGAAAATCTGATAATTCGGGACCTCCGACAATCCATCCTGAACGGCAAGGCAACCTTTGGCGGCGATTGACATCGACGCGTATCTTACGGCCCATCTCTGCAAGCGAGCGGACCACGGACATCTGACGTTCCAGATCAAGATTCTGTGATGTGATGTCGCCAACCGGCCAATCCGCCATATGGACTGATGTGCCTGTAAGGTCATTATGGATTTTATCAGACATAAATGGTGCAATCGGAGCCATCAATC
>DQOP01000054.1 GCA_015658585.1 Candidatus Poseidoniales archaeon
CTCTGGTCAGGTTCCGCTGTATAGAGATATAGGCCATAGGCGTCCATCTGGATTGATTTATCCAATGAGAATTCATTACCCTGCTGGTTCATGGCCGTTACGCGAACGGTATAGATTCCCTTACCCTTATGATTCTCAGAAGGTTCAGCAGGATCATTATAGTTCCAAATGATCTCTTCAAATTCATTTGTACCGGTTTCTTGATCGGGTTCATCCACTTCAGTCTCTCCAACAAACAATTCGTTGCCATCAGAATCGAAAACGGCAACCTCAAACTTTGTAATGTCATAGGTCCCGAAAGCATTCAATGCTGTACCTGAAACAAACATCTTTGAAATATCGGAAGGCAGATTCGGCTTGAAATTCTCAGTGCTAACAAGATCTTCCGGATCTGGGGTTGCCAGATTATAGGACTTTGTAAGGACTGTGATATCCCTGACCGGGTTAGTGGTGGTTACTAGACGGGATGGTGAGTCACCACTCTTTCCCGAATCAAGTTCCAGATTGATTGCATTATCACCATCATTCTCCAGTTCCAAGACTATATAATGCCCGGAAGCGAAAGTGTGAGTGGGGCCATAGTCATCCTCCCAATAAATATCCACATGTTCCTCGTTGTTGGTTTGGATTACCGTAGGAACATTCATGTCACCAGAAGCAAGCAATTCGCCTCCTGTCATGGTCGTACCATCCCTAACGAACAAATTCAAGTGACCGGCACTGAAATCTGCTGAATTTGCGTACAGATAAATGTGAAAGCCAACATCAGTTCGGTAGGACTTGACCGGCAGATCCGTCTGAAGACTGAGATTCAAAGCAAAATAGGTACTACTTCCAGGTTGAATGCTGACTTGGTCAGCGTCACCATGCCCTCCTGTTTCCATGGTGTGAAGCCTGCCAATACCATTGTATGTGTAAAGATAGAGAGCTACGTCTTGCTCTTGATCCTCAACCTCCTCCGCTGTAGTTGGAGACCAAGAAATCAACACTCCCAGAAACGCAAAAGACAGAATCAATGACACAAACTGGCTTCTGTTCACATCATCTTTAGCAATAAAAGGTCATAAATAGGTATCCCTTAAAAAAACAAGAAAGATAGAACTCCTATTCAGCTGTTTTTTCCCACTTACGAACAATCCCTTCCAAATCTCTTATGAATTCAAAGAGTCGAGTTCGCGCATGTTGGGGGATGTTGGTATCATTTATTTGTTCTTCAAGGACGGAGATAGTGGAGTATACTCTAAGGTCCAGATCATCCTGCTTGTTGAGTAGATAGGTTTCCAATCCTGTTACTACATTGGACCTAACGTTCCTAGGAACCGAGGAATCCTCAGCGATTGAACTGCGAATATCCTGCGATAGACTTGAAATCTGCGCTTCAACCATTATATTTCTCCTGCACCAAATGCTAGGTGGCTCGCATCTGAGGGGTGTCTATAAGAGTTAGGTCCTAAAGCCTTCAGAATTGATCTCTCCGTTTCTTATCCGGCTACTACTGATTCGATGGCCATCATAGGCCTGGACCATTGGAACGACAATTATCTTCAATTTATCAATCCCTTTTTCTTCACGAACTTGATTTAGGGCTAGTGCCATATCTTCAGTCTCCTGTGAAACAATGATGCCTTCAAACTCCTTCCCCAATGCTGCTGGACCCCAATCATCATTCAGAGGTACGATCTCGACCCTGTGTTCAACTCTTTGGGATTTTAACCAATCTTCCAACCTATCTTTCCTCTTACCATAGGGCGTGATCAGAGATCCAGTTCGTCCCTTATCAGCTCGTTCATCTGTGGTCAAACCGATTAAAACCTGATCACTGACTTCAAGAGCCGTCTGAATTAGTACCTCATGACCCTTATGGAACAGATCGAAGGTGCCACCCATACATACTCTTTGCATTCGTTTCAACAGGGTCAACTATAATATAACCCTTTAACCGGATTGGGGTACTGGTTTATGGATATAGAACGTGATTATTTGCCTTTCCTAATATTCGGAATTATTTGCTTATTGTGTGCAACGGCGGTTACAATTGGAGGATTTGAGAAAATGGGAATATGGATGGAAGCCATGTACCCTATCTTCATGTTATTCGCTGTAGCCTGCTTTGCAATATCATGGATTCGCTGGAAAAAAACGACCGAAAAAGACTAATAAACTCATTGATATAAAACAATAGGATAAATATGAAGAGATTAGTTATTTTTGCGTTGGTTTTGCTTTTACCGCCTGTAGTTTCAGAAATAGCACATTCACCAGACGAAGTAGGTGAAGGAGACCAATTTACAGCATTGATTGACACGGAAGATAATGTAGTTTCGGTCACATTCTATGTCTGTACACTAGAGGAACCATACACCTGTTACAAACCAGAAACCGTAGAACGAAATGATACAGTGGATGGAAGATTCCAATTTACGTACGAAGTGAAGAACAATGACTATCCTGGCTACAAGTATGAACTTGAGAAAGATGATAACTCCACTGATAAAATCCCTGCAAGTGAATATAGCTACTATGAAGGAATGAACGTTGTAAAGATGGGAGACTCCTATTATTTCAAGGTCAATATAAAATCTCAAGATTCGGAAGATGAGGCCTTGCTCTATTCTCCAAGTATCATTTCTAGCATCTCTATTCTGGTAATTTTAGTACTCGCTGGTCGAAGATGAATGTCGGTGAAGTCCTAATTTACCTTAATCCCCTTCTAGTACTTTGTTCCATATACTTTGGTTTTAGTAATCTGAAAAATAGTAATAAAATATACAAACGAAATTTTGAGTCTTTGTTAGCTATAACACTTGTAACACATACCATTTCCCTGCTTCTACTGGCCTACTATTTTCTAGTTACGGATTTGAGATTTGAATACGTATCTGACTATTCCGCTGAACATCTATCACTGGGATACAAATTGGCTGGTGTCTGGGCAGGAAGAGATGGTACCTTGTTGATCTGGGCATGGGCGACTGTCTTATCCCTAAATGTCGAGAGAAAACTACATTCAGGAGAAGATTCCCAGAAACAAATTACCTCGATTATAGGATGCATTATCCTCCTAGGATTTTGCGTTATCCAACTATACATCAATCCATTCAGTCAAAATGAGACCGTACCTGGAATTGGAAACGGACTGAATCCACTTTTATTATCTCCATACATGATCATTCATCCACCAATTATCTTTGTATCATATGGGATGATTGTCCTCCTCTATGCCTCTGGAATGGCCTATCTAATAACCGGAAACAAGAATTGGAATGCGACCGTGAAAAGATGGGGACGCAGTTCCTGGATCGGGATGGGCCTGGCATTGGCCATTGGGGGTTATTGGGCATATGTAACCCTCGGCTGGGGAGGTTACTGGGCCTGGGATCCAGTTGAGACTGCAGGATTGCTACCATGGCTTGCAACGACTAGTCTACTGCATACATCTGTCATGTCAAGACGAAAGAAGAAATACAGCGTTTTAGGGCCACTTCTAGCAATGTTTACCTTTGTTCTAGTATTATTGGAATCATTTGTTACAAGAGGTGGTATCTGGTCCTCGGTTCACGCATTCATTGTAGAAGAAACTGGAGGGGCCTGGAGTCGCTTGGGGTATGTTCTGGAGAATGACGTCTCGGTCAAGGGCTTTTTCATACTGATGATTCTATCCATTATCTTAACCTTTGGACTGGTCGTCTCAAATTATAGGAAAAAAGAGGCGGAAGAACCTAAAGAATACAATAGTCTAGAGGATTACTTTAGTGAAGATAATACATTCTTTGCAGCGATCTACACCCAGCTCTTGATACTCACCGTAACCCTGGTTCTGCTTCTGGTCAGGGTGAACGGATATATGGCTCCAGAAGTGTTTGAGGTACGGCTAGCTCCGTTTGTGGTCATTCTTTCAGCAATTTTCACCATACATACCTTGAGACCATTCATCGATTTACAGAAGATCCTAGTCGTGGTCGGACTTGGAATTGCTTTCAGTCTAGCCTATGCAATAATGTCTGAAGGAAGAGGCTGGATGGTAGGGGCGATGATACCCTGGGCATTCATTTGTGGATATTCAATCTTCAGGTACATGTGGAGGTACCGGACCAAGAAACTGCTTCCCATGTTGAGAGCCTGGGGGCCATATACTGCACACTTGGGAATTATGCTAATCCTTATCGGATATTGTCTCTCGTATGGATTGGGAACTGAAGATAGTATAACTCTACAGGAAGGGGAACGGAAACTGGCTGGTAATTTCATCCTGGAGCTAGATAAAGCCACAATGGATCCTGGACCTGATGGGATGAAAATGACTGCTTTCATCAGATTAATAGAAAACGATGATGACGTTGTAATTGATGACCAAATCTCGAAACGTATAGAGGAAAACCAGGAAACCACACAAATTTATCTCAAACACCAAATTCATCGTGATTTGTACATAACCCTGAACAGTGTTACACCTGGAGCTGAAGGTGGTGAAAACAGTGCGACAATAACTGTGAGAGAGATTCCCGGTATTATCTTGGTATGGACAGGGACCCTCTTTACAATGTCTGGGATGTTGTTGACCATGTTTACCGAATGGAAACCTGGTAAGGAATGGCTAAGAAGTATCGGAAAATAAGTGCCAGACCACTGGCGTTGTCGTCCTGGCGGAGTGTCCGACACCGCACTCCTTCTCAACCCCGCAACCCGCTCGAGCATCGGAAGTCCACGGTAGGGCTGCTCCCTTCCGGGCCTGACCCAGTCCCCATGGCAAAGATCCGAAGTCTGCCCTCCGGCAAACCTCTGCAATCACCTGCGATCCCGATGGACAGGATATCGCAGTTGAAATGCGGATTAGACAGCCCACTGGGTGCGCCGCCACCAGCTGTCGCTCCCCCTAAAGGCGATTGAGGGTCACAGGGTACGCCTAGCTCCCCAGCCAAGTCCAGCCCCACCTCTTTTCTGGGCTACTATTTGGAGGTTTGCATTCCAAAAATGCGCTGTAAACCACGTGCTGAACCACGAAAAAGCTTCTCTGTCCAAGTTTCCTGTTCCGGGCTGAACTGCTTCATGATAGCATTGCCATAAGGATCAATTGTTTCACTTGCTACCCTTGCATAACCATGCTCATGAATGTCGGATAGAGTCTCCTTGTAGTAACCCAAAATATTCTCATAAAGCATCTTTCCAGCAACCTGAGGTGCTGTAACTGCCACACCAGCTGCCTTCTTGGCACGCGAAGTTGCCTGAAGGGTCAGAACACCGCCTAACTCCAGAATTGACTGACCCTCTTCAGTTGCCGTATCGAGAAACTCCTGCATGACATTCGCAATCTCTTCAGTAACATCTCCCACAGCCTTTCCGGTGCTAGACCATAATTCACTAATTGAATCTCGGATCTCATCAATGTTATCCACGACATCCTCACGTGAAAGTGGGGGTGTATCTATATTCTTAGCAAAACTGGATGTGGTTCGTTCCAGTCCTTCAAGTAGTTCTTGAAGCGAGCTAGAAACTTTTTTGGACTCTATGTATCCTTTGTCCACCAACTCATCTTGTAACCTATTTAGATAGGCTTGACCACCCTTCACAGAATCGGCAAAAAAAGCAAATATCCATAACGGTGAAACATGAACAGTTGCGATACCTATGCCTTCTATTGCATTACCAAGCACTTTGCGGGTCGCATATTCACCCTCAAGCCCTTCCTCATCATATAATCCTTCAACGCCACCTACGTTCTCTACAGCGAAACGCAAGAGGTTTCCAACAAATATATTGTAGCTGGTAGTGTCCCTGACAAAATCAGGTAAAACCAAATCAGTGGTTTCTTTCAGCATTCCACCCGTCAGTGCTGTCAATCCTCGTAAATATCGTTCCGGAATCGAAAGTGTGTAGAGGGAAACGTCCCACAAAGCCCTACTGACCCGTTTTAGGGGTTTAGGCATCTATAACCTTGCCATCAATAATAACGGTTTCAACATGATTTATTCCAAAATGATAAGTGAGATGTCGATAATCGGGTATATCACAAATCAAAAGATCGGCCTTCCAACCCTCTGCAATACAACCTCTATCTGTTTTTCCTATCGCAAAAGCTGCATTAATTGTAGAAGCAACTAAAGACTCAGCCGGCGTCATACCCATCCTGAAGACTGCCAATTGTTGTATAAGCTGCATTGACTCAGTATAACAATTAGGATTACAATCCGTTGCAAGGGCTATAGGAAGATTATTGGCTATCATCTTTCTGGCCGGGGCAAAATGATCCGAAAGAATTGCTAAAGGGGTCCCTGGCAAAAGAACGCCAATGACACCAGAATCGCGTAAGGCCTGGATAGTCTCCAGTGTAGAGCCAGCTAGATGATCTGCACTGATCACTCGTAACTCTGCAGCCAGTTTTCCTCCACCTGTATCGCCAAATTCATCTGCATGAATCTTAAGGCCAAACCCAGCATTTCTAGCAGCTTCCAGTATAGTTCTGGATTCTTCCTCGGTAAAAACACCCTCTTCACAGAAAACGTCGCAAAATTCTGCCAATTCCCGTAATTCTTCTAGATTTTTCAAAACCGAAGCAACGTAGGTATATCGATCCATATCCTCGGGAATCGCATGCGCTCCCATGTATGTGACAACCGTATCCGCTAATCCCAATGTCCCAAGCCAATTGGCAACCTTCAATTGCTTGATCTCAGTTTCCTTTTCAAGACCATATCCCGATTTGATCTCAATTGTTGTAGTTCCGTGTCTAACCGCATTTTTCAAGCGAACCAGTGACTCTTCCTGAAGGTCTTCTTTACTAGCCTTACGGGTCTCTTCTACAGTCCGTAGAATTCCACCTCCGTCTGCCAGAATCTCCTGATAAGTACGGCCCTCCAACTTCCACTCAAGTTCATGTTCACGAGAACCAGACCAAACAAGATGAGTATGAGGATCCACAAAGCCCGGAACAATAACTTTGCCGCTAACATCTATGACTTTTGAATTCGAAGGATCAAGATTCTGACCAATCTCTACAATCTGATTTCCATCAATCAAAACATCTGCATGAGGGTGCCTAACAACTTGTCCCATTGCCTCACCCACCAATGGAACAGAGGTAGGCTTTGGCGTGACGACTTCCGTGGCTCCACGTAAAAGAAGCATGATTTCCAATGGCGCAAGTTCATAAAGACATCGGTTCTCTGACACCATAATGCTTGA
>DQOP01000118.1 GCA_015658585.1 Candidatus Poseidoniales archaeon
GGACAAATAGTTCCCAAATGGTCTGAGATTAACATTAGTGTTGTGATTGACAATCCAACAGATATGAATTTCGACAATCTGTATTTGGTTCTGGCTGTTAATGGAGAACCCGGTTTCGCAAGAACAAGTCTGAAACTTCCTGCCGGAAATTCACAGAGGACGAATCTAACTTGGATGGCTTCAGTAGAGGGGCCATTGTCTTTGGGCGTCAGTACGGTTGTGGTTGACTACTCAGGTAATTTAACAGATACGACGATATCATTTTCCAAATTTGTAGAGGTTGAAGGAAGTGCCACTACATCCAAAACGTCCGGATCATGGGTTGCTCTCCTTGCAGTTTTCATAGTCCTCTTGCTTTGCAGTTACATAATTTATTTCGGGATCGAAGAAGACACCGAATCCCTTGATACCGAAGTCAAAGAAGATACTGAAGTCGAGGAAGATGAACATCTGAGAGAACTTGCCTTGCCACAAGAAACTGAAGAAGAGAAGGAAAATTGAGTCACGTAGTTATTAGAATCGAGTCTACAGCTCATACTGCTGGAGTTGGTATGATCACCTCAGAGGGTGAGATTCTGTCGAATCAGCGGGCAGTTTACATACCTGAAGAGGGTGGTATACATCCTCGAGAAGCAGCTAATCATCATACTGAGAGTTTACCAGAGCTGTTTAGGAAAGCATTGAAAGAAGCTAAATTGGAGCCTAATGACATTTCTCTGGTATCATATGCCCGAGGACCCGGATTAGGACCATGCTTGAGGACTGGTGCAACTGCAGCCCGTGCATTTGCCTATTCTCATGGCATCCCATTACTGGGTGTGAATCATTGTGTTGCTCATCTTGAAATAGGAATTCTGGAAGGAGCCACGGATCCAGTCTTTCTCTATTTGTCCGGTGGTAATACACAAGTAATAGCCTATGCAGCAGGTCGTTTCCGGGTTTTTGGTGAGACTCTAGACATAGGTATCGGCAATGGTCTCGATAAATTTGCCAGGGAAGTAGGCATGGGGTTTCCCGGAGGCCCTAAATTGGAAAAGGTTGCCAGAGGTCCGGAACTTCTTGACCTACCTTACTCTGTCAAGGGGATGGACATGGCCTTCTCAGGCCTGATGACTGCCGCAAAAAGCAAGTTAGACGCGGGTCATTCTCTGGAAAGCGTAGCGTTCTCAATTCAGGAGACCGCTTTTGCAATGTCCTGTGAGGTCTCGGAAAGAGCTTTGGCTCATACCGGCAAGAAAGAACTGGTCCTGGGTGGTGGCGTCGCCTGTAATTCTCGTTTGAGGGAAATGGCTATGACTATGGCTGAGGAACGCGGTATCAGGTGTTTCGTCCCGGAAAGAGCCCTTTGTGTGGACAATGGAGTGATGATTGCATGGCTTGGTCACCAGATGATGGGTGCTGATTATTCTATTTCCGAGGAAGATAATGTCGTAGATCAGAAATACCGTACAGATATGGTGGAGGTTACCTGGAGATGATGTTCAGGGGAGCTGAGGCTATTGTCGAATCTGTAAAATGGAATGGCCAGGATGCGATTTCCAAGATCCGAAATCCTCGTTTATATAGACATCCAGCTCTGGAGAAAAGATTAGTTCGGGAGAGGATGAGAAGTGAAGTACGTATAATCGAGAAATTAATTTCAAATGGTTTGGCAGTTCCATCATTGTATAGTGTTGATATCGCCAATTCTCAGATAATAATGGAATTTCTTGAAGGAATGACACTTGAACAGGCCCTTCGCAACAAGGATTTTGAGAAGAATTTAGTTGATACGGCCGAATTGTTAGCTTCCATCCATTCTTTGGGAGTCATTCATGGAGATCCAACTACGAGTAATTTCATTGTCAATGAAAAAATTCATGCCATTGATTTTGGTCTGGCAGGTATTTCTGAGGATGATGAAGCTCGCGCTTCAGACCTAAGAGTGTTACTTGAATCTCTGGATTCCCATCATTCTGAGATTAGTGGCCGTGATATTTTTTTGAAAGCCTATTCGAACTGGACTCATTCCAGTTCGGTTTTAGAGGCCCTCAAAGTGTTAGAACTTAGGGGACGATACAACCTAATGCGAGGATAGGCGCACTGTAATAATCCCCCTTATGGCTAACGTCGTGAGGTCTTGGTCATTTGTTAGGATGAGTAGAATCAATTTAGTGGCACTTTCATTATTCGCATTTTTATTTCTGATTTCGTCTGCCGAAGCCGAAAAGGAACCGCTTTGGGAGTGGGAATCCCCTAATGCGGTTAATCACATAGCTATCTCTGGAGATTCAAGAAATATTTCTGCGACTTACGCTAGTTCCGTTTCTCTCTGGTATAATGATACAACAAATCCTCGGAATACGAAAACAGTTGGTTCTGGAATTTCCTCTATGGAAATGTCATTTGATGGCAAATATGTTCTGACTGGTGAGGAGTATGATAAAACGGTCACCTTGTGGAAAGAAGGTAGCAAGGTCTGGGAAACTGGCGATTTTTTGAATGTTGTCAATGATGTGGATATTTCATCGAATGGCACCTATATTGCCGTTGTTGACTGGAAAAATGTTCTCTTCTTTGACAAAGCCAGCAATGAGGCTGTCTGGTCATATAATCATGCTAATGAAATAATGACTACCGTATCTATTTCTCCAGATGGACATTTTATTGCAGCAGGTACAGAACAGGGGAAAGTCTTTGTTTACTCAACCTATGGTGAGAACGTATCCTGGTTTCATGACGGCCTTTTAGACGGACGCATAATTGAAATTGATTTTTCAGAGGATAGCACTCATTTTGTCTTTGGGACTGAAAATGGCAGAGTTTATGTATACGAATCAGAGGGCGAGGATCCAGTTTTTATGTATGATCAACCAGACGGCGTTACTTGTGTATCCGCTAGTTCGAATACAAATTACTATGCGTTTGGAACCGAGGAAGGATTATTGACAATCCTTGACGTGGAGATCGAATTCAAAGCTTGGGAGGTAAATATAGGTGGTATTGTAACTGACATTTCGTTCAATGGAAAGGGCAATTACATTGTTGGCGGTTCCAACAACAAGCGTTTGATCCTGGCTGACGTGCTTACAGGAGAGGAATTGTGGAGAACATCTGCATTTGGCGGAGTATCCGGAGTAGCAATGTCTTATCGTGGAGAAAATATTGCGGTTGGGACTGCAGAAGGCCTAGCAGTCTATTATGAGCGGCAATTGGATAATCAGGCACCTGTTGCTACTATTGAATCCATAACACCCTCTACAGCTCTGCCGGGTACTCCGATTGTTATGAATGGTTCTGCAGTTGATTCCGACGGCGAGATTGTCGATTATTTATGGAATTCATCTAAGGATGGTAACTTATCCAATGAGAGGATATTTACAGTATCAAACCTGACCATGGGTCTCCATGTCATTACTTTCAGTGCTCAGGATAATGAGGGTCGCTGGAGCAAGGAGGTGTCTGCGAATATAGGAGTTGGAGATTTCCCTGAGGCGACAATTGATTCGGTATCAGGTTGTGATTTATCAAGTGTTTGTGTAATAAGTGAAGGTGTGACCATCGAATTTGATGGTTCAGCAGCATCTACTGCATCCAATGACACGGAGATAATTGGTTATCATTGGTCCTCAGATATAGATGGTAATTTGTCAGATCAGATTTCTTTCACTACTTCAGGCCTTTCGCTTGGACCTCATACCATAACTTTCCGTGCTGTGAATGACATTGGTTTCTGGTCAGCCAATGCTACGGTAAGTTTATTGATAAATGGTGTACCTGTTTCTGACATAATAAGCGCAGAACCGAATCCAGTCCAGCCAGGTGAGGACATATTCCTGGTTGCCTCAGGCAACGATCCAGATGGTGGTTCATTGACCTATATCTGGAGCTCTGACACATTGTTCTTTGCAAATGATGAGAATCAGTACGTAAGCCAGGACAATGGTTCCAAGATAGTGACTTCTGAATCAGATATGGGTGAGCACGATATTTATCTCAGAGTGGTTGATTCATATGGCATATCCAGTGAGAGTTCCATGGTCACGGTTCAGATACTTTCACCACCATCGGTCACTGCCCAATGCGGTGAAGATTATGGTTGGCCTGTAGCTAATGCTACTCTTGGTCAGCCTCTGTTGTTCAATGCAATTGGTAGTGATAGAGATGGGGGGATTGTTCTTTATGAATGGGATTTCAACAGTACAAATGGAGATATTGACTCGGTTGATTTCCAAGGAGCTTCATTTGCTACTCATTCTTACAATAGTACTCCTGTAGATTCCTATTACACGGTAGTAGTTCGGGTCACAGACAATGATGGACTAGTGACAAGAGATACCTGTACTGTGGAGATAGTCCAGCCAAAGACACCTAGTTCATCTGGTGATAGTTCCTCTTCGGGAGGTGCCTTGGGTTCAATATCTGAGATTGCATCTTTTCCAGTAATGGCTGGAATCGGTCTGTTTCTTCTGATTATTGGTGCTGTGGCCTTTTACATGATGCGGCGCGATGATTATATTCCATATGTTCCACCTAAGGCTGCCCCAGTTACAGGAGCAGCGTACATGGAATCCCTTGTTCCCGACGTTTCTCCAGTGAGGGA